>NZ_JAESMI010000103.1:0-14833 GCF_017893095.1 Staphylococcus sp. GDX8P80P
TTCTACTGAATAAGATACTCTTTTCATAGAAAAAACACCTCCGTAAGATTCATTTTAATATGAATTCAACGAAAGTGTTTTTATATAATTCCCACTAATTGGGGTCAGCCCATCACTTACTTTTCTTTTATTTTGCATGTAAATCATATTGGTAAAATGCTAGGTCTAACCATTGATTAAATTTGTAGCCAACATTCGTAATGGTCCCTGCATGTTTAAAGTTAAACTTCTTATGTAATTGGATGCTACTGTTATTCGATGCATCGATACCGGCTACAATGGTACGATAACTCTTCGATCTCGCATCGTCAATAAGATGTTGTAGTAATTGGGAAGCAATGCCTTTGCCACGATTCGATTGATCAACATAGATTGAATGTTCAATAGAATATAAATAGGCAGGCCAATTTCTAAACTGACCATAAGTCGCAAAACCCACGGCTTTACCTTCATATTCAAATACAAATATTGGTTCTTGTGCTTGATGTTTTGCGTCAAACCAAGCTTTTCGTTCATCTAGCGTTTGGACATCATAAGTATAAACGGCTGTTGAATGTAATATTGCGTCATTATAAATAGCTAAGATTGCCGGTAAATCTTCAAGTACTGCTTCTCTAATCATTATGGCACCTACTTTTTCAAAGTTTGTTTCAGTTTATAGCGAGAATTGTTTTATTGCAACTGTATGTCATTAAATATGACACGATGAATTAAATTAAACTTATGAAGTAAAAATGATATACTAAAGAAAGTACGTTAAAGGAGTAACACATAATGAAGAATTGGATCAATCGATTGATGACAATCATTGGGGTCATCCTCATTTTAATAGCAATATATTTATTTGCTAAGCCACACATTGATAATTATTTACATGAAAAAGATAACGACAACAAAATTGAACAATATGATAAAAAGGATAAGTCAAATAGTAAGCAAACGCCGACGATTCCTAAAGACAAATCTAAAATGGCAGGTTATATTTCAGTACCAGATGCAGAAATTAAAGAACCTGTTTACCCTGGTCCCGCGACACCAGAACAGTTAAATCGCGGTGTAAGCTTTGCTGAAGAGGATGAGTCACTAAGTGATCAGAATATTTCTATTGCTGGTCACACATTTACCGATCGACCACATTACCAATTCACTAACTTAAAAGCAGCTAAAAAAGGGAGTAAGGTTTACTTTAAAATAGGGAATGAAACACGAGAATATAAAATGACAAGTATCCGTGATGTTAATCCAGACCAAGTGGAAGTCCTTAATGAACATAAAGGCGAGAAGAATCAATTAACATTAATCACTTGTGATGATTATAATGAACAAACTGGCGTTTGGGAAAAGCGTAAAATATTTGTTGCGAAACAAGTGAAATAATGAATTACCTTTAAAGTTAAAGCATTTAATTGTTTAGATTTAAGCATTACTTAAATTTAGAAACGTAAGTTAATCGGAGTGAAACAGTACATTCATTAAGGATTCTGTTTCACTCTTTTTAATTTAGCTATCAAAATGAAGGGCGTTATTTTTAGCGTTTGTATACAATTTCAGAATGTGAATATAGTTTCATCATGAAAGCGTAAACTTCAACCTTAAAGAGATGACAGATATAATAAATATGAATACAACGGACTAGGGGGAGTACACATGGTTAAAGCAATAGCAGTAGACATGGATGGCACGTTTTTAGATTCAAATAAGCATTATGATAAAGACCGTTTTGAGAAGATCTTCAAAGCATTAAAAGAACGTAATATAGAATTCATAGCCGCAAGTGGCAATCAATTTGCGAAACTAAAATCTATATTTGGCGAAAGAGATATGTTCTTTATTTCTGAAAATGGTGCAGTGATCTATAAAGGAAATACGCTATACAATTATCGTAGCTTTAATACATCGAATTACAAAGCAGTGGTTGATTATTTAAATATTGAGCGAAACATTAAAGAATTTATAGTTTGTGGATTGAAAAGTGCCTATATATTGAAAGACACGAGTGAAGCTTTTAAGAAAGATGCCCATTTCTACTATCACCAGTTAGAGGAAATTGATTCTTTTCAACCTTTGCCAGAAGATGAATATGTCAAAATTGCATTAAATATTAATCGAGACACGCATTCAACATTAGATGAGGATCTAGAAGAGAAATTTAGCGACATCATTAAACTCGTATCTAGTGGACATGATAGTATTGATATTATTATGCCAAACATGACAAAAGGCCAAGCACTTCAGCGCTTGTTAAAAGCGTGGGATATGTCTGCTTCTGATTTGATGGCATTTGGAGATGCGAACAATGATAAAGATATGCTTGAATTAGCTGAGCACAGCTATGTTATGGCTAATAGTCATGATGAAACATTATTTGAAATCGCAAAAGCAGTCGCACCTAGCAATGATGAACAAGGCGTCTTACAAGTGATAGAACAAGAAGTATTGAAATAACTAAAAAAATCAGGAGAATACGCAACTTTAAGCGTTCTCCTGATTTTTATTTATTAAACACATATCTTAGTTTAATTGAGTTTCACATTTACCAGTATTAATAACTGATAATGCTGCGTTTAATCCGCCTTCAACTAAATTTCTCACAGCTTCATCAGAGAAGAATGCGATATGTGGAGTGACCAAAATACTTTCATGTTCAATTAATTCTAATAAAGTTTCATCTTTGATGTCTTTACCAGTCCAGTCATAAGTGAAGTAGTCTGCTTCGTTTTCGTAAGTATCAATAGCAGCACCGTATAATGTACCATCGTTAACTGCTTTAATTAATTCTGGTGTATCAATAACAGCACCACGAGCCGCATTTACTAATACTGCACCTTTTTTCACTTTAGCGAACATATCAGCATCGAATAAGTGGAAACTTTCTTTGTTTGCTGGTACGTGTAATGAAATGATATCTGCATCAGCAATTGCTTCTTCAACTGAATCTTTATATTCTAAGAAGTCTAAAGAATTGTTAGGGTATGCATCGTAACCTACTACTTTAGCTCCGAAACCAGCATAAATTTTACCAGTTGCAGCACCGATACGTCCTGTACCGATAATCGCTACTGTCATATTTTTAACAGGTGTAGACATGATAGGCGCAGCCCATTTGAAATTATGTTCTTGAACACGTTTTTCAATTGCAGGGAAACGACGTACTAATTGTAAAGCGATAGACACTGAATATTCAGCAATTGTTTCTGGTGAGTAGCTAGGTACATTTGAAATGATGATGCCATGTTTTTTAGCTAATTCTAAATCGTACATGTCGAAACCAGCAGTACGTTGAGCAATTTGTTTAATTCCATATTCTTCAAGTTTTGGATAAACAGATTCTGCTAATTTACCAAATTGCATTGTAGTGACACCATCGAAACCTTTAGCTAAATCAACTGTATCTTCACTTAAGATTTCTTCAGTTGTAACAACTTCAACATTGTTTGCTTTACCCCAGTTTAAAGCGTCATTTTTCTCGTAGTCACGAGTTCCATAAAACATAATTTTTGTCATTTTAATAACCTCACTTCATTTTGTATGAATTTATAATTAATAAATAAGTTTTCCTAAGTTGTCTATAGAAATGTGAATTATTAATAGGAATAATGATTTGAAACATCTCTATTACTTAACTTACAAATATATTATATTGTGAATTTATTCACAAATCAATAGGGAAATTGAAATTTATTTTTCAATTGTTAAAAATTTCACATAAAAATAGTAAATTTTCATTTATTTTTAATTGATAACAATTGTAAGCGTATAACTTTAGGCTAAAGGAAACGTCTTATATAATCAAATTAGTATAATCTAAGGAGGAAATATTTTATGAGTTCGATGCAAGATACAATCCTAAACGCGTTTAATTTCAGACATGCAACGAAGGAATTTGATCCAGAGAAACATGTGAGCGATTCAGATTTTCATACAATATTGGAAACGGGGCGCTTATCACCAAGTTCATTAGGGTTAGAACCTTGGCGTTTTATTGTTCTAGAGGATGAAGATTTAAAAGAGAAATTAAAACCTTATAGTTGGGGTGCACAAAAGCAACTCAGCACTGCTAGTCGTTTTGTTATTATTCTTGCACGCAAAAATGTGACTGCTGACTCAGACTATGTGCAACATATCGTTCGAGGTATCAAAAAATATGAAGAAAGTACGATTCCAGCAGTAGAAGACAAATACAATGACTTCCAAACAAGTTTCCATATTAACGATAACGAGAGAACATTGTTAGATTGGGCAAGTAAGCAAACGTATATTGCTTTAGCTAATATGATGACATCTGCAGCATTATTAGGTATTGATTCATGTCCTATGGAAGGATTTGATTTAGATAAAGTTACTGAAATTTTAGCTGAAGAATAAGTTATAGATACAGAACAGTTTGCGCCATCTGTAATGGTTGCGTTTGGCTATCGTAAACATGATCCTAAAGCTAAAGTACGTCAACCAGCCGATGATGTCATCGAATGGGTTTAATGAAGTATAAAGAGAGCGTCTTGGACATCAATCAATGTCTCAGACGCTCTCTGTTCTTAATGTTTAACTACTTACAAATATGGAAATGAAATACAAGCAAGTTAGTGTATTTAAAAATTTAAATAAGGTAAAATAGCATTAGCTTTAAGCAAGCGCTTACATTTGATGTAAACACAACGCACATATGGTTTTTCATAAATATTTATAAAGGGATGATGAAAAATGACAAAAGTAAACGTTAAAGATTTCTTAGAGGAACAATATGGTTTATTTATCAACGGTGAATTTCAAGCAAGTGAAAGTGGAGACACATTAACTGTAACTAACCCCGCTAATGGTGAAGATTTAGCTAAAGTAGCCAAAGCAAGTAAATCTGATGTTGATAAAGCAGTTAAAGCTGCGCAAGATGCTTTTGACAGTTGGAGTAAAACATCTAAAGAAGAACGTGCGGATTATTTATTAGAAATTAGTCGTCGAATTCATGAAAAGGTTGAACACTTCGCGACAATTGAATCACTTCAAAATGGTAAGCCTTATCGAGAAACATCAACAATTGATGTGCCATTAACAGCCAATCAATTTAAATATTTCGCAAGTGTATTAACGACTGATGAAGGTTCAGTCAATGAAATTGATGACAATACAATGAGTTTAGTGATCAATGAACCAGTTGGTGTCGTTGGTGCTGTCGTTGCATGGAACTTCCCAATTCTGTTAGCTTCTTGGAAACTAGCGCCAGCATTAACTGCAGGTAATACGATTGTAATCCAACCGTCGTCTTCAACACCTTTATCATTAATTGAACTTGCAAAAATTTTCCAAGACGTATTACCTAAAGGTGTTGTGAACATCTTAACAGGTAAAGGTTCTGAATCAGGTGACGCGATTTTCAATCATGAAGGCGTTAATAAATTATCATTCACAGGTTCTACGGATGTAGGTTATGGTGTTGCTAAAGCAGGTGCTGAACGCATTGTACCAACAACATTAGAACTCGGTGGTAAAAGTGCAAATATCATTTTTGATGATGCTAATTTAGATCTAGTGATTGAAGGCGTTCAATTAGGCATCTTATTTAACCAAGGTGAGGTGTGTAGTGCAGGCTCACGTTTATTAGTCCAATCATCAATTTATGATAAAGTAATGCCGAAACTTAAAGAAGCGTTTGAAAATATTAAAGTAGGCGACCCATTCGATGAAGATGTCAAAATGAGTGCGCAAACAGGTCCAGAACAACTTGAAAAAATTGAAAGTTACGTTAAAATTGCCGAAGAAGATAGCAATGCCAACATCTTAACAGGTGGTCATCGCTTAACTGACAATGGACGTGATAAAGGATATTTCTTCGAACCAACAATTATTGAAATTAACGACAATAGCCATCAATTGGCACAAGAAGAAATTTTCGGACCAGTTGTCGTTGTTGAGAAATTCGAAGATGAAGCAGAAGCAATCAAAATTGCGAACGATTCTGAATATGGTTTAGCAGGTGGTATCTTCACGACAAATATTAATCGTGCATTAAACGTGGCTAAAGCGATAAGAACAGGTCGTATTTGGATTAATACGTACAATCAATTCCCAGCTGGAGCACCATTCGGCGGTTACAAAAAATCAGGTATCGGTCGAGAAATTTATAAAGATGCAATCAAAAACTATCAACAAGTTAAAAACATCTTTATCGATACAAGTAATGAAACTAAAGGCTTATACTAAGTTAATACGTATATCAGTTACAAACTGAATCAGGGCTATCTGCAAAGTCAAAGACTTTGTGGATAGCTTTTTTATACATTTACACTTCTTTATAATAGAAATACGTTATAATACAATTTAAGTCTTTAGAATTTATATTTTACAAAAGGAAAAATGATGAAAAAAATAATTGTATTATTCATGAGCTTTATCGTGCTCGTCGTCGCAATCAGTGGTTGCTCACCAAAAGAGGACAAACGTTCAAACGATTATAAACCAGAAACGCTAAATGTTGAATTTGTACCTTCACAAAATGCAAAGACATTAGATGCTAAAGTTAAACCATTACAACAACTGTTATCAAAGGAATTAGGCATTCCTGTGAAGGTACATATAGCAACTAACTATAATACGATGGTAGAAGCGTTAAAATCAAAAAAAGTAGATGTGGCCTTTATTTCACCTGTGTCTTATACAATCGCGCATGACCAAGGTGCTGCAGATGTACTATTAAAATCTAAAGGCTATTTGGTAGATGATAAAGGACATCCAACTTCGAAATTGGTCGACTACTATCGTTCACAAATTGTAGTACGTCCAAATAGTCATTTACAGACGTTAGAAGATTTAAAAGGTAAGAAGGTAGGGTTACAAGATCCAGAATCTACGTCTGGATATATTTATCCTATGGCTAGCTTAAAAAAGGTACATATCCATCAAAATGACATTACAATTGCTCAAATCAAAGGTCATGATCAAGCATTGATAGCATTGTTAAATGGTGATGTCGATGCCGTAGCAACATACCAGGATGCACGTGCAGATTTAAAACGTGATTACCCAAATATCTATAAAGATACTAAAGTGATTTATAGAACGGAAAAAATACCTAATGATACGATTTCAGTGCGTAGTGATATGGATCAACAATGGAAAACAAAAATCAGTAACGCATTTTTAGAGATGAGTAAAACAAAGAAAGGTCAAACAATACTGACAGATATTTATGGACATCAAGGCTATGAGAAAGCGAAAGATAGCGATTTTGACACAGTAAGAAAGTATCGCAAGCTTGTTGAAGAATAAAAAATAAGGGAGCGGGGCAGAATTCTTTTTGAATTCGTCGTAACCCCAACTTGCTTAGCTTGTAAAATCACTTTCGTGATTTTTTGTGTTGGGGCCCCGACTCCCAACTTGCTTTGCTTGTAGAATTTCTTGATGAAATTCTCTTTGCTGGGGCCTCGCCCGCAAGGATGACTAGAACTGAAAAAAGCTTGATTTAAGCGCATTTTCAGTTCAGTCAGCTACTGCGAATTTGCAAAATAGCTTCATTATATTATTTATGTTCCGGACTCTTTTAAAATGGCGTGTTTATTAAACGAATCATTCTATCCAGGAACT
Organism: Staphylococcus sp. GDX8P80P; assembly: GCF_017893095.1. NCBI lineage: Bacteria > Bacillati > Bacillota > Bacilli > Caryophanales > Staphylococcaceae > Staphylococcus > Staphylococcus sp. GDX8P80P. Next base: position 7,576 of record NZ_JAESMI010000103.1, read on the forward strand.
ACGCTTGTATCGCTATGAATTGTAATATCGAAACCTTCAGGTGACGTTATATTTTCTTCTTTAGCGTTTGGTTTATAGATATCAAAGTGAACTAAGCCGTAAGTGTTGTTATTATCAGTTCTAACTTGATTTGATTGCCAAACATTAGCGGCGATATGATGATGATAATTTTGTGTAGACATGAATAATGCTTGTGGAAAATTAGAAATATGTTCTAATCCAATTTGTTCAATATAAAAGTCACGTGCCTGTCCTAAATCGTGTGTTTTAAGATGTAAGTGACCGATTTTACCATCAGCTGGCCAACCAGCCCAACCGTCTTCTGTACGTTGTGCAATTAAATCATCTGCATCTACAGCAAGTGTATCCATTTTTACGAAATGACCATCCCATTGCCATTCTTCAGATGGACGATCTTGATATACTTCAATGCCGTTACCTTCTGGATCATTAAAGTATAATGCTTCACTAACAAGGTGATCGCCACCACCTACAGGTACGTTTAAACGACTAGCGTGGAATAAAAAGTTTGCTAAATCTGCACGTGTAGGGAGTAAGTATGCAATATGGAACAAACCAGCTTCTCTAAATCCTGGACGACGTCCATCTTCAAGATAGTGTAATGTTAATGTATGTCCATTTGCGCCAACATTGAAAATAACGTGTTGGTCGTCTTGTTCTTTAATTGAAAATCCAAGAATGTTTTTATAAAAGTTAGTCATTTTAGTTAAGTCTTCAACGTTCAATGTAATATTCGTAACTTGTGTTGCTTCAGTAGTGTGAAATGCATTCATAATGTAGTGCCTCCTAAGATGAATGGGTCATCTTCATTTATTATTTATATTAAGTATAATAAATATACTACTAATCGTTAAATTAAGCAAGAAAGTTGTTTTCTAAATTTTAAATGCATGAAAAAAGCTTTTAGACTATGAGTCAAAAGGCACTATACAAGCCTGATTATAGCCTAAAAGCTCTGTATCGATTTAATGTGCGTGAACGCTTATGTGCGCGTCGTTATATTTGAAGTGGATTATCCTAGATAAACATCTTGATAATCTTCATTTTTTTCTAATACATTTTTCGCAAATGGACAAGATGCGATGATTTTTAAGTTGTTTTCTCTTGCATAATTGACGACAGCTTCAACTAATTGTTTGCCTAAACCTTGTCCACCTAGTTCATCTGCAACGCCAGTGTGATCAATATCAATTTCATTATTATCTACTTGTTTAAACGTAATGACTGCTTGCGCATTGTGTTCATCTTCTCCAACATAGAATTGTTGGTTACCTTGTTTAATGTCTAGTGCCATATAACGTCACTCCTTTAATAATGTCATACTTATATGTATCACTTTTGAAGCAATCCGAAACATGCATGAACTAAATATTAAAATACAAAATATATAATAAATATAAATATTGCATTATTACATTATTAAAGCTATAGTTGTAAACGAATTTGCTACGTCTTGGAGGGGTCTGTGTGAAGAGGATAATCTATTTTTTTATTGTTTTGTGTCTCTGTATGACTGTAATGGCTTGTAGCACAGAACAATATTCGAGTGCCAAAAAGAAAGATATTTCAACGGATAATAAATTAAATATTTATACTACAGTATTTGCATTTGAAAGTTTCACTAAACAAATTGGTGGCAAATATGTCAATGTTGATACGATTTATCCTCCGGGGGCAGACACGCACACATATGAACCAACACAAAGAGATATGATTAATATTGCGAAAAGTGATGTGTTTATCTATTCAAGTGATGATTTAGATCCAGTTGCCAAGACGATTACAGAATCAATGACGAATAATGATATGAAATTAGCCGTTGCGGCTGATTTAAACCACCATACATTACTTGAAGAAGACCATGATCATGATGAACACGATCATCAACATAATCATGAAGCGGGCAGTCATGATCCACATGTTTGGCTAGACCCAGTACTAGATAAGCATTTTGCAGAAAAAATTAAGAATGATTTAGTCAAACGTGATCCGCAGCATAAAAAGTATTATGAACAGAATTTTAAAAAATTAAATCAAGATTTAACAGATTTAGATCAAAAATTAAAAACAATTACTAAAAATCCTAAAAGACACAAAATAACTATCTCGCATGATTCATTAGGTTATTTAGCAGAACGTTACCACTTCCAACAAGAGGGGGTCAGTGGTATGAATAATGAAGAACCAAGCCAAAAGGATATTCTTGCACTTATTAAACAAATTAATCAATCGAAGCAACCGTATATACTCTATGAACAAAATATTACTTCTAAGATAACGGATGTTATTCGTGACGAGACCAATGCAGAACCAGTACGTTTCAATAACTTGTCGGTATTATCAAAAGAACAAGCGAATGATAGTCGTTTAACGTTCCAATCGATTATGAAGCAAAATATTCAAGCTCTAGACAAAGCTTTGAACCATTAAAAGGTGGGGGATTTAGAAATCAATCTGACTTCTAAATCCCCATTATTATTTCAACGAGTTATTCATATCTAATATAACTTACGGTTGTATTATAATACTCTTCGAAACCGTGAATGCCATCAGCGCCACCTAAGCCAGATTCTCTCCAGCCAGCGTGGTAGCCATTAACGACTTCTTCTGCTTCGCAATTCGCATAAACTTCACCGAACTTCAAGCGTTCTGTCGCTTTCATGACTTCTTTTAAATTCTCTGAGAAGATATAAGAAGATAACCCTGCATTTGTATCATTTGCAGCATTAATTGCCTCATCGAAATCATTATAAGTTGTAATAGCTAGGACAGGACCAAAGATTTCTTCTTTAAAGGCAATGTCTTCTTTTTTAACATTGTCTAAAATGGTAGGCGCATAGAAGAAACCAGCACGATCTAATTTATGACCACCTAAGATTAAGTCAGCACCATTTTGAATAGCGTCTTGTACTTTGCGATCAATACTATCTAACTGTGTTTGATTAATAATGGCACCATAATCCGTGTTAGCATCTAACGGATCGCCGACTTGTAATTCACGCATACGTTGTTTGGCTTTATTGACAAAGTCTGTGTGCACATCTTCATGAACGAAGATACGTTCTGGACACGTACATACTTGACCTGCATTATTAATTCGCGCAGTTACAATATAATCTACTGCTTTGTCTAAGTTTGCATGTGGCGTCACTAAGACAGGTGCATTACCGCCCAATTCTAGATTTACTTTTTTAACAGTATTTGCTGCATGTTGATAAACGGCTTTACCAGCACGCATACTTCCTGTTAACGATATAAGTTGAACATCTTGATGTGTTGCGAGTTGCGTACCAACTGCTTCTCCAGTACCTGGTACGATTTGAATTAGACCGGCTGGTATTGTTGAAGCACGGAATAATTCAGCCAAACGTAAAGTGAGTAATGTCGTCTCTTCACTTGGTTTGATGACGATTGAACACCCCGTTACAAGTGCAGGAATAACTTTACGCATTAAGACCATAATGGGTGCGTTCCATGGAATAATACCGGCAGTCACGCCCACTGGTTTCTTTATTAATTGAATGGTTTCATTCACTACGCTATTTTGTAGGACTTCGTCTTTATTACGCATGCTTAAACTTGTCATATAGTCGATAAATTGTATCGCTTTATCAATTTCACCTTCAGCTTGTGTCAACGTTTTACCTTGTTCTTGAACATACAATTGGGCTAACGCGTCTTTGTTTTGCTCTAATAAAGGAATTAATAATTTTACATGCTCTGCACGTGTAGGTGCGGGTACCTTTTCCCATTCAAGTTGTGCATGTTTAGATTTTTCGATTGCCTCGTTAACGTCGTCCTCAGTTGCGAAAGTAATTGTATCAAATGTTTCACCTGTTGCAGGGTTGATAACGTCCATTGTGTTATTAGACTTACTCTCTACAAATTCATTGTTAATAAATAATTGATTGGTCATTTGAGACACCTCCAACGTTAGTATTCCCTATAACCACCATTTCCATGCTTATTTCTTTTTGAAAAAGATAGTAATCAAACGCGCATAAATTTATAATAGAACTAACATATTGACGATAAGTTGAAATACGTGTACAATTTATCTCGAAATCGAAATAAATTAAAGGTGGTGCGTTAATGGATCGCACGGAACATTCATTGAAAGCATTTATTGGTCTTAATAGAGCATTAGATAGATTAGAAAAAATCGTACAGCAAGATGTGAAAAACTATGGACTGAATGTCACAGAATTCGCAGTATTAGAATTACTTTATAGTAAAGGCCCACAACCGATTCAACGTATTAGAGATAGGGTGCTCATCGCAAGTAGTAGTATTTCATACGTAGTGAGTCAATTAGAAGAGAAGGGTTGGATTACGCGTGACAAAGACCCATCAGATAAGCGCGTATATAATGCAACACTTACCGACAAAGGGCAACAATTTATGGCAGACATTTTCCCACAACATGCTGCTACGTTAGAACAGGCGTTTTCTGTTCTATCAGAAGAAGAATTGATGACGATTCAACAAGCATTCAAAAAATTAAGTGCACAAACAACAGAAGTGTAAGCCTGTGCACTTTAATTTTTTAACTTAATTTATCTCGAAATCGAAATAAATGGAGGGTGACTTATGACAGACACTAATTTGTTAGGTATTCATCACGTAACGGCGATTACAGATGATGCTGAACGTAACTATAAATTTTTTACAGAAGTACTTAGTATGAGACTTGTTAAGAAGACGGTAAACCAAGATGATATTCAAACGTATCACACCTTTTTTGCAGATGATGAAGGGTCAGCAGGTACTGATATGACATTCTTTGACTTTCCTGGTATACCACAAGGACGTAAGGGGACAAATTCAATTACGAAACCATCATTCCGTGTGCCAAATGATGAGGCACTAACCTATTATATGAAACGTTTTGATACTTTTGGTGTGAAGCATGAAGGAATCCAAGACGTATTAGGTAAGAAGGTATTGCCTTTTCAAGAAGCAGATGGACAAGATTATCAATTAGTATCTGATGAGGGCGATAGCGGTGTGTCACCTGGTAAACCTTGGAAGAACGGCCCGGTCCCTGAGGATAAAGCGATTTATGGTTTAGGACCAATCGAAATTACGGTCAGCTACTTTGATGATTTCAAGCGTTTATTAGAAGATATTTATGGCATGCGAACAATCATAGATGAAGACAATGTAGCATTGCTCGAAGTTGGTGACGGTGGTAATGGTGGTCAAGTGATTCTAAGAAGAGATGAAGATGGCCCAGTTGCTGTTCAAGGATATGGTGAAGTACATCATGTATCATTTAGGGTTAAAGATCATCAAGCGATTGAACAATGGTTGCACAATTACAATGACATAGGTATACCTAATTCTGGGTTAGTAGATCGCTTTTATTTTGAAGCCTTATACGCACGTCTAGGCCACATCTTGTTGGAAATTTCTACTGATGGTCCTGGATTTATGGAAGATGAACCATATGAGACGCTAGGTGAAAAATTATCATTACCACCATTCTTAGAGGAACAAAGAGAGGCAATAGAATCTCAAGTACGACCTTTTGATACTACCGGTAAGAGTGATAACTAAGGAAGGAGTCAATGATGGAACCTATTACACATATTCATCATATTTCGGCGATTGTTGGCGATGCGCAAGAGACGTACGATTTCTATACGAATGTATTAAACTTATCGTTAATTAAGCAGACAGTAAATTTTGATGATACGTCAACGTATCATTTGTATTTCTCAAATCATAAAGAACAACAAGATATGGTGCTCACTTTCTTTAATTGGCCAAATCGTTATAGAGGGCGTATTGGTTCAGGTCAAGTTGGACGATTAGCGTTTAGCATACCGAAAGATAGTATGGCGCATTGGGAAATGAAATTACATGCGAATGGTATCCAAACCCGTCAGACGGTCTCTTTCAATCAAGCTACATTGGAATTTGAAGATCGCCATGGATTGACATTAGCAATGGTTGAAAGTAATGAAACACATGCGAACAATGACATCATAGGATTTCACGGTGTCACGATGTTATCAGCTGACCCACAAGCAACAGAAGCATTACTACGTGATGATTTGGGATTAGAATACATTCAAGAAACAGATGACAATGTACAGTATCAAACTGTGGGTAGTGTGCACCATCAAATTATAATTCAGAAATTTATAAACCCACAACCTGTACGTTGGGGTGGTGGCACCTTCCATCATATTGCGTGGTCAGTCCCAAATGACGAGGTACATGTACAATGGCGTGACTATCTTCTAAATAAAGGAATGCATGTGACGGATGTGAAAGAACGATTTTATTTCCATGCGATTTACATGAAAGAGCCTGGCAAATTAATCTTTGAATTTGCGACTGCTGGTCCTGGCTTTATGATCGATGAAGATGTAGATGAGTTAGGTAAACAACTGCAGCTACCACCATTTTACGAGGACAGACGATACGACATTGAATCTCAATTAATACCGTTAAGACTAAATGAAAAATAAGGAGTGTGGATTGATGGAACATATTTATAGACCAGGTAAAGATAATGCACCGACATTAATACTGTTACACGGAACTGGTGGGGATGAAACAGATCTGATTCCACTCGGCACAGCTTTAAATCCTGATTATAATCTATTAGGTATTCGCGGAGAAATTAATGAAAATGGTATGAATCGTTATTTCAAACGCCTTGCAGAAGGTGTCTACGATGAAGAAGATTTAGACTATCGTGGTCAACGGTTGTTAGATTATATATATGACGCCGCTGAACGTTATCATTTTGATTTGACTACAACAGTCTTAGTTGGGTTCTCTAACGGCGCTAATATTGCGATTAACTTAATGTTACGAGACACAGCACCATTCAAAAAAGCCTTGTTATTTGCGCCACTGTACCCCGTTGAAGTAACCACATCGAAAGATATGAGTGACGTAGAAGTATTATTATCTATGGGCAAGCATGATCCAATTGTTTCAATGGATCAGAGTGCGCACGTGATGAATTTATTTAAACAACAGGGCGCACATGTTACTGAAGTTTGGGTGAACAGTCATGAAATTACACAAGCAGGATTAATGCAAGGACAAGAAATCCTGAATTCATAATGAAAAAAGAGTCCGGGACATAAAGTTCTTGGATAAGTGAAAAAAAGACAATTTCTATTGAAATAATATAGAAATTGTCTTTTTTATAAATTTTTTAATTATTTTCAGCTCGTTGAGCTACTACTTTTCTTATATTAAGTGCCATTAATAC
>NZ_JAESMI010000104.1:0-9767 GCF_017893095.1 Staphylococcus sp. GDX8P80P
TTCTTAGTGAAATTCTCTTTGCTGGGGCCCCGACTCCCAGCTTGCTTAGCTTGTAGAATTTCTTAGTGAAATGCTTTTAGCTAGGGCCCGCATGCAAGGTTAACTAGAACTGAAAAAGCTTGAGTTAAGTGCCTTTCCAGTAGCAGTCAACTATCGATTATTTTCAGATATAGTCTTATCTATATCGTGTCTAGATTTAATAAGGAAAGCATTATTCTTCATTAAATGAACGTGCTGCTAATTCTTTTTCATATAAATATAATGTATTGCAGTCATCGCCAATGCGATTTAAATAATCAATGTGTGTTTCAAAAGTTGCTTCTTCTTCCACTTGTTCATCTAAGAACCAGTTTAAGAATGAGATAGTAGCATAGTCTTTATCTTTTTGAGCAATTTCAGATAAATTATAGAAACGACGTGTTACGTCTTGTTCTTGTGCTAATCCATCTTTAAATGTTTCAAGGATTGATTTGAATTCAGTTTTAGGTGCTGGAATTGATTTGAATTCAGCGTGTTCACCACGGTCATTAATGTAATCATAGATTTTTTTACCGTGGAAACGTTCTTCTTTAGCTTGTTGAATGTAGAAATTAGCGAAACCTTCATATGAAGCGTCATCACAATAAGCTGCCATTGCCATATAAGCATGCGCTGCGAAATATTCATGGTTCATTTGATCATTAAGTGCTTCTAACAAGTCTTTACTTAACATAATTAAGTCACCTCTATTAAAAATTTGTCATTTATTTTGTCTTTGTTCATAAAGAGTATAACAAATCTATTCTCATTAGTAAATAATAATTATTATAATCTAGGATGTAACTTGTTATTTTTAATTGAGAATGTTTTTTGTTATACCCGTTACGTGTTATAATTATTCAAGTGATTTATATGAGGAGGAAGCACATGAGACAATGGACTGCAACGCACTTAGCGAAATTGGCACGTAAGGCTAGTATCGCTGCCGGGAAAAAAGGTACTGACTTACCTGGACAAGTTGCCCGCAAAGTGGATCAAAATATATTAAGAAAATTAGCTGCAAAAGTTGATGATATCGTTTTTATTAGCGGAACGAACGGTAAAACGACTACATCTAATCTTATAGGACATACTTTAAAAGCAAATCACATTGATATCATACATAATAATGAAGGTGCTAATATGGCGGCAGGTATTACATCTGCTTTTATCATGCAAAGCACTAAAGATACTAAAGTAGCTGTCATTGAAATTGATGAAGGATCAATACCACGTGTTTTAAAAGAAGTGACACCATCAATGATGATTTTTACAAATTTCTTCCGTGATCAAATGGATCGCTTTGGTGAAATCGATATAATGGTAAATAATATTGCAAAGTCTATTAGTAATAAGGGAATCAAATTGTTACTTAATGCAGATGATCCTTTTGTTAGTCGACTCAAAATCGCTAGTGATTCGATTGTCTATTATGGCATGAAAGCACATGCACATGAATTTGAGCAAAGTACAATGAATGAGAGTAAATATTGTCCTAATTGTGGCAAACTATTAGTATATGATTACATTCATTATAACCAAATTGGTCATTACCATTGTTCATGTGGATTCAAACGAGAATTACCGAAATACGAAGTAACATCATTCTCTGCATCTCCATTCTTAGAATTAAATATTGGTGATACTACATTTAATATGAAAATTGCCGGTGACTTTAATGCGTATAATGCATTAGCGGCATATACAGTATTAAGAGAATTAGGTCTTAATGATGATTCGATTCGAACAGGGTTTGAATCATACACATCAGATAATGGACGTATGCAGTATTTCAAACTCAATCATAAAGAGGCTATGATTAACCTTGCTAAGAATCCCGCTGGCATGAATGCAAGTTTGTCTGTGGGCGAACAATTGGAAGGTAAGAAGGTATATGTTATTAGTTTGAATGATAATGCGGCAGATGGTCGCGATACGTCATGGATTTATGACGCTGATTTTGAGAAGTTAAGCGAACAAAATATAGAAACGATTATAGTAACAGGAACTCGAGCTGAAGAATTGCAACTACGTCTGAAATTGGCTGAAGTGACTGTGCCTATCATCCTTGAAAAGGATATCTATAAAGCAACAGCATTGACTATGAACTATGAAGGATTTACAGTCGCAATTCCTAACTACACGTCATTATCTCCGATGTTAGAACAACTTAATCGTTCATTTACAGGAGGGCAATAAATATGAATGAATTAACCGTTTATCATTTTATGTCAGACAAATTAAATTTATATAGTGATATTGGAAATATTATTGCACTCAAACAAAGAGCAAAGAAACGTAATATTCAATTAAATGTTGTTGAGGTTAACCAAACTGAAGGTGTGACGCTTGATAACTGTGACATCTTCTTTATTGGTGGTGGAAGTGATAGAGAACAAAGTATTGCGACTAAAGAATTAAGCAAAATGAAGACCACACTTAAAGATGCAATTGAAGATGGTATGCCAGGCCTAACCATTTGTGGCGGCTACCAATTCTTAGGAACAAAATATATTACTCCTGATGGCACTGAACTTGAAGGATTAGGTATATTAGATTTTTATACTGAATCACGTACTGAACGATTAACTGGCGATATCGTCATTGAGAGTGATACATTTGGTACAATAGTTGGCTTTGAGAATCATGGTGGACGTACACATCATCATTACGGTACGTTAGGACACGTTACAGTAGGATATGGAAATAATGATGAGGATAAACAAGAAGGTATCCACTATAAAAACTTACTAGGTACCTATTTACATGGACCTATTTTACCTAAAAATCATGAAATTACGGATTATTTATTAGAAAAAGCCTGTGAACGTAAAGGTATACCGTTTGAACCTAAACAACTAGATAACACTGAAGAAGAAGCAGCTAAGCGTGTTATTATTGAACGTTCATCTAAGAATAAATAATAGTTGACTATTAATTAGTAAAAAGACGTACTGGAACTTCGTATGAATCCAGTACGTCTTATTTATTTGTCATTGTATCTACTATCTAATAATTTATAAATTAAAAGTATTTCATAAATGATATGACTTTTTATTTGATTTTGATCAAACTCTTCTAATCGCTTAACAGAAGACTTGAGTGTTGATGCAGATGAACGATGTGGTTCGAAATGATCGCTATTGACTATATTATTGACACTATGACTGATTTTAATAATTGCCATTTTTTCCTCAGGCGTAAATACTAAATGAATATGCTTAGGTAAATAAATGATATTTGACAGGTGGGTCGCAAGTAATCGGTCAATATATGAACGGTTCGAAATCTGTTTCAACCGTTTCCACTCATCTTCTTTATTTTTATGGTAGCGTAGTTCATCTTTTTGATAACCAGTTAATGTCTCAGATTTGTTAATCACACCCATTAGCTTATTTAATAAATCATTACTAGCATCTGAATCAAATTTTCCTAATAATAATTCATTACATCTTGATGAAAATAACTCATACATTTTATATTCTGATTGTGTTAAATTATCCTCAATTTGTTGGTAATATTTGGGAGGAAGAACAACAAAATTAACTAATCCTGCTGTGACCAAACCAATCAATGCTGTTAATAATCTTGAGAAGAAGTTAAAGAAATAGGCATCGTGTATACCAGGTATCATAGCAACTGATGTTAATACCGCAACGGTCGTACCAACTTGTAAATTTAATTTTGTACAAGCTAAAATGGTGAACAGTGCACTAAATGTATAGGTTAATGCTGATTGATCTCCAAAAATAAATGTAAAAATAACAGCGAATAATGCACCAATGACTGTCGCTGGCAATCTTCTGTACCCTTTTTTTAATGATGCTTTGGCTGTAGGTTCGATTGTTACAATAGCTGTTAATATCGCAAAGATAGGAGTTAAATTAAGCATCAAACAAAATAGCGATGTTAAAAAAGTGGCTAAACCAGTCTTAATGGTTCTAGCGCCAATAATTCTTTTGTACCATTTATCCATATGATAAATCCTCTCGTTGTACGAAAATAACATTAATATGTTTCTTTAATAAGTAAATTATTTTCACTTCATTTTTTGTATGTTTAGTATATCAAAATTTTTTTGGTATAATAAGATGTAATCACAATTAAAAAGGAACGGGATATTATGATTGTAAAAACAGAAGAAGAATTACAAGCCTTAAAAGAAATAGGTTACATTTGTGCTAAGGTTAGGGATACGATGCAAGAAGCTACTAAACCTGGCATCACAACTAAAGTATTAGACAATATTGCTAAAGATTTATTTGAAGAACATGGCGCTATTTCAGCACCTATTCATGATGAGAATTTCCCTGGACAAACATGTATTAGTGTAAATGAAGAAGTTGCACATGGCATTCCTGGTAAACGAATCATTCGTGAAGGCGATTTAGTTAATATTGATGTATCAGCATTAAAAAATGGCTATTACGCAGATACTGGTATTTCTTTTGTTGTGGGTGAAGCAAGTGATCCGCTTAAACAAAAAGTATGTGACGTTGCATTAATGGCATTTGAAAATGCGATGGCAAAGGTTAAACCAGGAACTAAATTAAGTAATATTGGTAAAGCTGTGCATGCAACTGCACGTCAAAATGATTTAACTGTCATCAAGAATTTAACAGGACACGGCGTAGGTCAATCTTTACACGAAGCACCTAATCATGTAATGAATTATTATGACCCTAAAGATAAAACGTTGCTTAAAGAAGGGGTTGTCATCGCAGTAGAACCGTTTATTTCTTCTAAAGCAACATTCGTAACAGAAGGTAAGAATGAATGGGCATTTGAAACAAGAGATAAAAGTTATGTAGCCCAAATTGAACATACGGTTATCGTTACTAAAGATGGTCCATTATTAACGACTAAAATAGACTAATTTTAGAAGTAAATCTTTAATTGGCTAAATGTGAGTATATATAAGTAAAAAAGACAATTTCTAGTGAGTTTTGATATGCATCTTAATAGTTAATCTTAAAATTTAACTTTATGAGTGCATTCACTATAGAAATTGTCTTTTTTATATTTACTTTGCTTTTAAAATGCAAACGGGTTTGTTCATTTTCTCAAGTGCGTATTAATGCCACTTATCAATGACTAGTATAAACGTGTTTATTTATCCGTATGTATGTATCTGTATAGTTCATTAAGAGATGGATAACGAGACTACCAATTAAAGATATGTTAACTATGCGACCTTCATTTGTCGCAGGTAATTTAAAAAGAAGCTGGGACATAAATAATATAATGAAGCTATTTTGCAAATTCGCAGTAGATGACTGAACTGAAAAGGCGCTTAAATCAAGCTATTCTCAGTTCTAGTCATCCTTGCGGGCGGGCCCCAACAAAGAGAATTTCACTAAGAAATTCTACAAGCAAAGCAAGCTGGGCGTGGACGACGAATTCAAAAATAATTCTGTCCCACTTCCATTGAAACATGTTTACTTGGTCCATCGTTGTTCAACTTTGCCAAATTTCCATATTAAGGAAGAAATGAGCCAACTTGTTAAGAACAAAACGACCAGAATATAACCAAAATAATCAAACTGGATATTTGCGATGAATGTCCAGAAAGTACCACTTAATTGGCATTTTTCTGCAATGATTTGAAGTAACTCTGTAGTACCGATTAACAATGCAGCGATAACTGAGATGGCAGTAATTGTAATGTTGTAATAAATTTTCCGAATAGGATTGAAAAAGGCCCAATTATAGGCAGAGGTCATCAATATACCATCTAACGTATCAAGTAAGCTCATGCCTGCAGCAAATAGTATAGGCAAGGATAAGATACCTATAAATGAAATTGCTTGTTGAGACGCACCAGAAGATAACGCAAGTAAAGAAATTTCACTTGCAGTATCAAATCCTAAGCCAAATAAAAAACCAAGGGGCAAGACATGCCAACTACGATTTATGAGTTTAAAGTAGGGGCCAACGATACGAGAAATCAATCCACGTGCCTCTAATAAATCATTTAATTTATTATCATTTATATGTTCATTTCTTAATTTTGTGAAAAGTGTAATTAAGGATACCAATATGATAAGATTCAATATACCAATTAGAATTAAAAAACTTCCTGAAACAATTGTACCAATAATACCACCAATTTCTTGAAAATGTGGCAACGCGTCTTTTGCCCATTTTACAGAAATACCTAAGAAAACAGACATAAGAAAGACGACTGTAGAGTGTCCAATGGAGAAATAAAAGCCTACGCCGACAGGACTACGTTGTTGCTGTAATAATTTACGTACAGTATTGTCTATCGCAGCAATGTGATCGGCATCAAATGCATGGCGCAATCCCAGTGTATATGCGAGGATACCCATACCTAGAAGTAGATGGTTAGAATTTGCTAACCAAAGGAAACTGAAACCTAAAATGTGCAGAAAAATAACGATAATAATGTAGGGGAGCCAATTCAGATGATGATGTGCTTGAGTCATTGATGTTACCTTCTTTCTAGAATAAATATACTTAATCATACACTTAAAAATGGTTAATATAAAATTAAGTTTATAATGAAATGAAGCAACATCGTACTAAAGTATGAGAACAAGATGGCCCCATAGCCTATGTGCGTTTATACCACTTTGAACTATAATTAAGCTTAATCAAGGACGAGGTGGTTCTATGAATTATATGGACTTATATTTAAAACATTTTCTTAAAGTGATTATTAAACGAAACATTAGTGATTATCAAATTAGTTTAGATGAAAAATTAAAAAACATTGAAAATTATATTGAATATTTAAAAGCTAAGAAAACGCAAATGAATAAGTTGATTGACAGTTTATCTGCAACATTAGAAAATAAATATATTGATATAACTAACACTTATAACATTAAACATGCTCAGGAAATTAATAATTATGAAATTGAAAGCCTTAAAAAACAACTGGATCTATTTGAAGCGTATTGTGCAAGAATAGAGGCAGATATTCATCGCTGTTCTAAAGAAAAAATTACAACTCAAGGCGAATGTGACATAATTGAACAAATGAGTGTAGTAGCTTAATTAAGAGGGATAGGAGGCGACACATTGACTCGAAAATATATTTCGACAGAATTATTAATCATATTTACCGCTTTAATGATTATTGCAAATTTTTATTACATCTTTTTCGAAAAAATTGGTTATCTATTCGTATTACTTTTAGGATGTATATTAGTTTATGTAGGATACCTTTACTTTCATAAAGTAAGGGGTCTCTTAGCGTTTTGGATTGGCGCCTTGCTTATAGCGTTTACTTTACTTTCAAATAAATATACTATTATTATTTTATTTGTCTTTCTGGTTATTGTTATTATAAGATACCTTATTTTTAAATTTAAACCATTGAAAGTAATTGCTTCAGAGGATGAAGTAACATCTCCTCAGTTTATAAAGCAAAAATGGTTTGGTGAGCAACGTACACCAGTGTATGTGTATAAATGGGAAGATGTGCAAATTCAACATGGTGTTGGGGATATTCACATTGATATGACCAAAGCTGCGAATATTAAAGAAAATAATACAATTGTTGTAAGACATATTTTAGGGAAAATTCAGTTAGTGGTACCATTGAATTATAATATTAACTTACACATGGCTGCTTTATATGGAAATGCATACTTAAATGGCCAATCTTATAAAGTTGAAAATAACCATATCCAGGTTGAAGAGAAGCCCAAAGAAGAAAATTATAACGTCAATATTTATGTTTCAACATTTATCGGAGATGTTGAGGTGATTTATCGATGAATCACTATTTAAGAGCTATCGGTTCAATGCTTATACTCATCTATAGCATGTTAACCGCGTTCTTATTTATAGATAAAGTATTTGTTAATATTATCTATTTTCAAGGTATGTTCTATACACAAATTTTTGGTATACCTGTATTCTTATTTTTAAATTTAGTTATCATTTTACTTTGTATCATCGTAGGTTCAATTCTCGCATACAAAATTAATCAACAAAATACGTGGATTAAATCACAAATTGAACATGCTATAGAAGGTGAAACGGTAGGTATTAACGATCAAAATATTGAACTTTACAATGAAACGATTGATATCTATCAAACGTTAGTTCCTTTAAACCAAGAACTACATCGTCTACGAATGAAAACACAAAATTTAACTAATGAAAATTACAATATGAATGACGTTAAAGTTAAAAAAATCATTGAAGATGAACGTCAAAGGTTAGCTCGAGAGTTACATGACTCCGTTAGTCAACAACTTTTCGCTGCAAGTATGATGTTATCTGCAATCAAAGAAACAAAATTAGAAGCACCACTTGACCAACAGATTCCAGTCTTAGAGAAAATGGTTCAAGAATCACAATTAGAAATGCGTGCACTGCTACTTCATTTAAGACCTTTAGGCTTAAAAGATAAATCTTTAGGTGAAGGTATTAAAGACTTAGTCATCGATCTACAGAAGAAAGTGCCTATGAAAGTGATTCACGATATACAAGATTTCAAGGTGCCTAAAGGCATTGAAGATCATTTGTTTAGAATAACGCAAGAAGCGATTTCTAATACATTGAGACATTCTAACGGTACAAAAGTGACGGTTGAATTATTTAACCAACAAGATTATTTATTACTTCGAATTCAAGACAATGGTAAAGGTTTTAATGTTGATGAGAAATTAGAACAAAGTTATGGATTGAAAAATATGAGAGAACGTGCATTAGAAATCGGTGCGACATTTCATATCGTATCATTGCCAGATTCTGGAACAAGAATAGAAGTAAAGGCACCATTAAATAAGGAGGATGATGATAATTATGGCGATTAAAGTTTTGTTCGTGGATGACCATGAAATGGTTAGAATTGGGATATCAAGTTATTTATCAACACAATCTGACATTGAAATAGTTGGAGAAGGGGCGTCAGGTAAAGATGCAATTGCGAAAGCGCATGAACTTAAACCGGATTTAATTCTCATGGATTTATTAATGGATGACATGGATGGGGTAGAAGCTACTACTCAAATAAAAAAAGATTTACCACATATTAAAGTCGTTATGTTAACAAGTTTTATTGAAGATAAAGAGGTATACAGAGCCTTAGATGCTGGTGTAGATAGTTATATTTTAAAAACAACCAGTGCGAGCGATATTGCAGATGCAGTACGTAAAACGTATAATGGAGAATCTGTATTCGAACCTGAAGTTTTAGTTAAAATGCGTAATAGAATGAAAAAACGTGCAGAGCTATATGAAATGCTGACTGAACGAGAGATGGAAATTTTATTATTAATTGCTAAAGGCTATTCTAACCAAGAAATTGCAAGTGCTTCTCATATCACAATTAAAACTGTAAAAACACATGTAAGTAATATATTGAGTAAATTAGAAGTGCAAGATAGAACGCAAGCTGTAATTTATGCATTCCAACATAATTTAATTCAATAAAAACATATAAATACAACGTATTGTGACGAGACGCTTGCGTTGATTATTAATGAGGGAGTGGGACAGAATTCTTTTAAATTCGTCGTCCACTCCCAGCTTGCTTTGTTTGTAGATTTTCAATATGAAAATCTACAAACAAAGCAAGTTGGGGTCGAGGAACTTAAGTGTTTAAACACTTAAGTAAGTAGTTCTAATGATTAAAATCAAAGAACTACTTTAGAGCCTTTCCCACAGGAAAGCGTCGCAACTATAATGAGTGAATATGCATCTAAGAATTTCTTTAGAAGACTACAGGCTGAAGCTGTCCCCTAAGAAAGCGAGCCAACAATACGAAG
>NZ_JAESMI010000105.1:0-3099 GCF_017893095.1 Staphylococcus sp. GDX8P80P
ACTCATCAGTATTGGTTATCTAGATCATTTTGATATGGACTTTCTATACCTCACAGATACTAAAAATACGATTATCGATGAACGTCATTTACTAAAACAAGGAGGGAATGACCATGAATAATTGGATCAAATTGGCACAAATATCTGTTACAGTCATTAACGAAGTGATTGACATCATGAAAGAAAAGCAAAATGGAGGAAAATAGTATGAAAATCAATCGATACATCACAAGAGGCATTAGTGAACACCTATCTCTAGACCTTCAAATCTTACTTTGGAACATGGTAAAAGAACGGGACAATCAACCTCATACAGATTACCTACACATTTTTAGACTACAAGAAGATGAGAATATACTCTCAATCACACATGAACAAGAACAACCCGCATACAAATTGGAATATCACTATACAAACTATGTAAAAAATCAAAATGCATTACCTAAGAAAGTCTACGTTATTCGTGAAGATGACGTAGACACTTTTTATTATATGATGCTTTTGCCAGAAGAATACTAAAGGAAGTGATTATATATATGAATACAATCAAAAGTACGACAGAAGCCATATTTAGCGATGATGAACAACACCGCTACTTACTCAAGAAAACATGGGATGAAAAGAAACCCGCTTGTACAGTCATAACAATGTATCCCTATTTAGATGGTGTATTATCACTCGATCTTACCACTGTTCTTATTCTTAACCAATTAGCTAATTCTGAACAATATGGCGCTGTATATCTAGTTAATCTATTCTCTAATATTAAAACACCCCAAAATCTCAAACATATCAAAAATCCATATAATGAGCACACTGATATTCACTTGATGAAAGCGATAAGTGAAAGTGACACAGTGATTCTTGCTTATGGTGCCTATGCGAAGCGGCCTGTTGTCGTCGAACGTGTTGAGCAAGTGATGGAAATGTTAAAACCTCATAAAAAGAAAGTCAAAAAGCTTATTAATCCAGTAACGAATGAAATTATGCATCCGCTTAATCCTAAAGCACGTCAAAAATGGACATTGAAATAAAGGAGGATTATCTATGAACCATGAAACCACACACTCAGACTGGCGAACGATTGCTAATTGCTTAGCATCGCAAAATTATATTTCAATTGTAAAAGGTTTAGTACATCACTTCACAGCGATTGAAGATGAAGAAATATTGGATAAAATCTATGATGATTTTATGAATGATGACTCTATTACAACGGTACTTAACAATGATTTACAGACAATTATTAACCATTATCTATCAAAATAAAATTATAATATTATTTTTAATAAAACTAGAACCTCTCTCATTGTTAGGTGAGAGAGGTTTATTTCTAATTTTTTTTAGTGCCATTCAACTTTAATTTTTCTACTTGAAGTTTCATTTCTAAATCATCTGGTATTTCAGTATATTCTCCTACAGTAGAAATAACACCATATGTCAAAACTTTATATTCTTCTCCTGAATCATCTTTTAACTCTTCAATTTTATTTTCAACTTCTTTTCTATTATCACTTTGATATCTGTATACCTCAATATTCATTGAATTTAAAATGACTAATTCATAAATTGTTAATTGCATAATTTATATTCCTTTCTAATTAATTTACATAATAGGCCGTTATCAGAACTACACAAACATTTTCTGTAATAATCCTTTTTTACGTTCTTCCAATAATTTAATTTTATCTGATTGTCTATTTATTCTTATTTCAAATGTATTAAAAAAATCTCCAATTTTATTCACTACATTCCAGTTTACTTTATTATCATTATAGACTGGAAATTTTACTGTAGAATCCATTATAATTGGCCCAGAAAATTTTACAGACCAATTATAGGATTGAGTTAATTTTTTTAGTGACTCCATAATAAAAATATGAGAACCTCTTTTCAAATTTTCATTATGAATAACCCTCATTACATTAGAAGTAAAAAAATCCATCTCTTGAATAAACATAGCTTCAGGATTATCAATAGATATAGTAATACTTCCTTTTTTAAATAATTTTAATTTATTTTTATGGTAATCTAAAGTATCTTCGGATATGTGCATAAAAACTCCGTTGTTTGTTGTTTGAGCAATAACGTACGGGATATTTCCTTCTACCAAATTTGTTTTAGGTAATCTATTTCCACTTTCTATTTTTGAGAATATATCTTTAATTTTAAAATTACGCCAACTATAATCCGTATCACCTTTTTCGTTCTCAAAAAGAAATTGACGAGAGAAAATTTGTTGCATATATCCCTTTTTCTGTTCTTCTAATTTCGCTAACTTTTGTTCCTCTAATTCAATTTGTCGGTCAAGTTTGCTAAAAAAATTACCTAATTTATTTTTTTCAATATAGCTAGGCGAATAAATTTTATAAGGTAAAATATGTTTATTGTTAATTTGGGGAATAGTAGATGTATCCGCTATCCTATAGAGACCTTCTCTTAATATGGCATAATAATAAAATTCAGTGTCATTTACATCGTTAAACTCGAGTCCCATAAGATTTGTATCAATGTAGCCAGGAGTATTTATAATTCTTATTTTATTAAGTAATATAGCAGCTCCTCTTTTAGGAAAAATTATTACTTTTTTATTTAAAGGAGTATGTTTTTTTTCCACATACAAATCTGAGTAATCCTGAAATTTACTATTATTATTTAAATCATTCACTTTATATAATGGATATTCAGAACCTTCACTATAATAAGAAGGTGAGTGACCTGAAATTATAGATAATAATTTACCAAGCTCATTATTTTTCCACTCATCTTTAAATTCTGGAAATCTTAGTTCTGGAGTATTACGGTGTTTACTCATATTTTAACACTCCTAGTTCTTTAAGATATTCGTTGATTTCTGATTCAACTTCTGCAATGTCTTTATCAATATCTACAAGTTGTTGTTGGACTTGGTCTAAGTCAATCTGTTCTTCTTCTTCAAATGTATCGACATATCTTGGTATATTTAAGTTATAGTCATTGTCTTTGATTTCATCTAACGATGCTACATAGCTAAATTTATCAATCATTTCTCTATTACGATACGTTTCGACAATTTTATCAACATCTTCATCCGTGAGAAGATTTTGATTTTTACCTTTT
>NZ_JAESMI010000106.1:0-14736 GCF_017893095.1 Staphylococcus sp. GDX8P80P
TACGAAAGTGCCTTATTTTTTTAAAGTATTACAATGTAAAATTACATATAAATACAAAGTATTTTGGCGAGACTCTTGAGGGAACAGGACAAGCTGAAGACTACAGGCTGAAGCTGTCCCCTAAGAAAGCGAGCCAACAATACGGAGTATTGTAAATAAAGAAGCCAGTAAATGAATTTATGAAAAACTCATTTACTGGCATTTTTGCTAGGAATTATGTCCCAGCCTCTATATAGTGGAGACGGCGGGATTCGAACCCGCGTCCAGAGGTCCTGATACACACCTTTCTACGTGTGTAGTCTATTGATAAATTTCGCATAATAGTAAGCAACAGACAACCAGTATTATGCTAGTTTGATTGGATTTCATCTAAACAGACTTCAAACGGCAGTGTTTAGCATATCCTACTAGGGTTGAATCGCGTTAACAGCACGTAGGAGATGCTGTTAGGCGATGCAGAGTGCTATTACGCAGCTACTGCGAAATTATTGTTTGATTTGTCAGTTATATTTACTGAAATGTGTTGATGTCGGAGACAACCCTCCGACACGCTTAATGTGCTCGAGGGACCCCTGTCGAATCCAAAAACGCCCCCGAAATAATATTAGATACGTTTAGTATATAACACCCCTTTATGGCATCATGTACAAACGCAGTAACTGATTGAACTGAGAGGCTACTAATCTAAAGCATTTCTCAGTTCTAATCATTCTTGCGAGATTGAGATGATGCATTCAGTTAGAATGTCACCCCAATCACTAACTAACATATCAGTTCATTCACAACATCAGTTATCATACCAAATAGAGACCAATTAAGCAACAAACACGCTTAATAACGGTCCTTAATCGCACGATCTACATCACGTTTCATTGCTTTATCTTTTAAAGCTTGACGCTTATCGTGTATCTTTTTACCACGGGCTACACCTAATAAAACTTTACACTGACCATGCTTTAAATACAGTTTCAATGGAATAAGAGAATATCCAATTTCTCTTGTACGTTCTCCAAGTTTAATAATTTCCTTTTTATGGAGTAATAACTTTCTAGAACGTAAAGGGTCATGATTAAAACGGTTTCCTTCTTCATAAGGGGCAATATGCATATTATTAATGAACATTTCGCCACGTTTAACTTGCGCATAGCTATCTTTCAAATTGGCACTACCACGACGAATGGAT
The DNA here is from genome assembly GCF_017893095.1 of Staphylococcus sp. GDX8P80P. Classification (NCBI taxonomy): domain Bacteria; kingdom Bacillati; phylum Bacillota; class Bacilli; order Caryophanales; family Staphylococcaceae; genus Staphylococcus; species Staphylococcus sp. GDX8P80P. The sequence continues at coordinate 1,184 of NZ_JAESMI010000106.1, forward strand.
TTAATCTCTGTCCCTTTTAATGCAATACCCGCTTCAATGGTATCTTCAATATTATAATCATGTCTAGCTTTTCGGTTTTCAGCTAATGTACCGGGTGATTTTGTTTTCTTCTTAGCCATTAATCTCTGTCACCTCTTTGCTGATTATTTTTTCTTGCGTCGTGATTTTTTCTTCACACTTTTATCTTTGTAAAATGGTTTGTGATTCGTTTTACCTTTTTTATCACGATTACGTTGATTCTTACCTTTTCGTTGCTTACGTTTTTTCTTTTTGCCTTTATGATTATCATCTTTTGATTTATCTAGAGATTTGCCACGTGTTTTAGCCTGAATGGTTTTTCCTCTTGATGGACGTTGACTTTGATCATTTTTCGGTAATGGCATACCAACGATTTGGAAGTCTATCATGCGCTCATCTACATCAACATGTGTGACTTTTACTGTAACTTGATCACCTATGCGAAATACTTTTGCTTGGCGTTCACCAATAAGTGCCATTTGGCGTTCATCAAAGTGGTAATAATCATCTGTCATATTTGAAATATGAACCATACCTTCAATGGTGTTAGGCAATTCAATAAACATACCAAAGTTTGCTACTGAACTTACAATACCTTCAAATTCATCGCCGATATGCTGAATCATATATTCCGCTTTTTTCAATTCATCTGTATCTCGTTCCGCTTCAATTGCACGACGTTCACGTTGTGACGTATGTTCAGCTAATTCCGGTAATTTATCTTCCCATTTATGCAATTCTTTATTATTCATAGAATGATCGATGAGATATTTTCGAATTAGACGGTGAACCGTTAAGTCAGGGTAACGTCTAATCGGTGATGTGAAATGGGTATAGTATTCTGCTGATAAACCAAAATGTCCTAAGTTCGTATCATCATAATGGGCTTGTTGCATTGAACGTAACATCATTGTTGAGATAACCATTTGTTCTGAACGGCCTTCAACCTCTTCTTGAATCGATTGCAATGTTGAAGGATGGATATCTTCACCCGTACCTTTAATCATAATACCGAAGTTAGTAATAAAGTCGAAGAACTGTCTTAAACGATCAGATTTAGGTTGTTCATGGACACGGTAAATGAATGGTACTTCTAATTTATTGAAATGTTCAGCCACGGTTTCATTTGCTGCTAACATAAATGATTCGATTAAGCGTTCACCTTCACCACGTTCACGTAAAACTACATCAGTCGGTAGACCTTCGTTATTGACTAATACTTTGGCTTCACTAATATCAAAATCAATTTCACCACGTCGTTTGCGCATTTGAATGAGACGATTTGATAAATCTTGTGCTAAATCAAGCATCGGTGTAATTTCTTGATATTGTTGTCGCACTTCTGGATGCTTCTCAGTAATAATTTGATTTACTGCATCATATGTCATTCTGTAATTAGAATGAATGACACTATCAAATATGTCATGATTTACTACTTCACCGCGTTCATTGATTTCCATGCGACAACTTAATGTTAAACGGTCGACTTCAGGATTCAATGAACAAATACCATTACTTAAGCGGTGTGGAATCATCGGAATAACACGGTCTACTAGGTAAACACTTGTTGCTCTATCGTAAGCTTCTTTATCTAACGCTGAGTCTTCTTTAACGTAGTAGCCAACATCTGCAATACTTACAGTTAATTCAGTATGACCGTTTTTTAATTTTTTAACGCTAATTGCATCGTCTAAATCTTTTGCATCAGCACCGTCAATTGTAATCGTTAGCTCGTCACGCAAGTCAGTACGTCCTTTGATTTCTTCAGGCTTAATCTCTTCAGGTACTGCCTCAGCCTCTTTCAAGACATTATCAGGAAATTCAATTTCGATTCCATGTTGATAAATGATTGATAAAATATCTACACCTGGATCATTCTTATGGCCTAAAATAGCTGATACATGACCTTCTGGATTATCCGTACCGTCCGCATATTTCGTAATTTGAACGAGCACTTTATGGCCATCTACGGCGCCAAGACTTTGGCCTTTCGGAATGAAAATGTCTTGCATTATGCGTTTATCATCTGGAATAACGAATCCGAAATGTTTCGCTTCACTATACGTACCGACTACTTGGGTTACAGAATGTTTCTCAATTGATTTAACTTCGCCCTCTATTTTACCTTTATGCTCACCTTTAGACTTCTGTATCTCGACAATCACTGTGTCGCCATCTAATGCACGATTAATCTTAGTTGGTGGGATAAAAATATCATCCATCTCTTCATTTTCAGGACGTAAGAATGCAAAGCCCTTTTTATTTTGGCTTAATGTCCCCTTAATTAATTTAGAGTTCGTATTTTTATGTGATTGTTTACGTTGATATCTATCCGTTTTAGTTCTTTCAACTAATCCTGATTGTTCTAGTTCTACTAGCACCTTTATTAAATCTCTAAATGAGTCGGCACTATTAAGACCTAAAGCATCTTGAAAATCAGACACAGACATGGGTTCATAATCAGGTTGTTTTACAATTTCTTCAATGGATTGCTTTAAATTCATCATGCCCCTCCTTTCTACTTTCTTTTAATTTTTAAAATGATTATTCAGACCAATCTAAAGTTTCTAAGAAGTCATAGACGTCTTCGAATACTTGTTCTTTTTCTTTATCGATTGTTATGACATGACCTGAATTTGCATACCATTTAATATGTTTGTCTTCTGAATCGACATTATCGTATATATAATTTGCTGATTGAGGATTAATCATTTCATCATTTTCAGCTTGTACTACTAATATTGGATCAAGTACATCATCAACTTCATTTCTAACGTTATTTAGTGTCTCACTCAACTCTTTTAATGTTTCAGTTGGCTGGAAGTCTTCCATCTCTTTATCAATCGTCTCTTGATCTTTACCTTCATATTTTTTAAAGTTGCGCGCATATTCTAAGAAACCTTCATATATTGTACCTTGCGTTTTCCCTTCAGCAGGTGCACACATTGTAATAATACCCTTCACTGGACGGTTCAAGCTTAATTTTAAGGCGTACACGCCACCTAATGACAATCCAGCTACGGCGATATCTTCGTAGCCATGTTCCACTAAATAATCATAGCCATCTAGCACGTCTTTAAACCATACATGCGGACTTGATTTTAAAATTTCTTCTGGTGGCGCAGCGTGCCCTTCATATTGTGGCGCATATGACGTGTAGCCTTTTTTCTGTAGAAATCTGCCTAATTGTCTTACGTCTGATGAATTACCTGTAAATCCATGTAGGAGTAAGACTGCGCGTTTGCCTTCCTCAAAGAAGAACGGTTGTGGTAATTTAATTTGCATTCATAATCCCTCTTCCATCGTTATCTCTAAATTACTAATATATACTGTTTTACTTTTCAAACATCATTTCTCATATTTACATATATATTTATACTTATTAAATATTCCCTTATTTCTTCGGAAATATGCATGATTTAAACTTGGACTTTATGTCCACGACTTGAATATCTATGACGTCATCCGTCTCTATTCATTATAAATAAAAAAGCCCGACATTAACATCGTCGGACCTTATAAACCAAAGTAACTGATACCAATCATTATTAAAAAGAAAATGACTGCTAAAATAATTGTTAATCTATGCAAGAATAAATCGACGCCACGTTGTTTTTGTTTACCAAATAACTGTTCTGCGCCACCACTAATAGCACCTGAAAGTCCATTACTTTTACCTTCTTGGAGTAATACAACAGTGATTAATGCAATACAATCAATAATTAATAGTACTATGAAAAGTGTATGCATGAAAATTGTCCTCCATTCATTATATACGTTCCGAATTATATCACATACTCGTCTTTATAATCAATGACTATCGATTAAACGTACTTTTACGTACAATTGAAATGATTAGCATATATAACGCTAATACGGTTGAGCAAATCATAACAATTATAATTGGAATAATAAATAGTACTGATTTCGCTGCTATAATCGCATTTATAACCATGGCTAAGTTTACTAATGTAAATAATATATTGGATACATAGACTGCAAACATAAACCACCATAAGTACTTATGTCGATTCCATAATGCAATGACACCCGCTAAATAAGCTAAGATATACATCATTCCTGTGTATCTGAAACTATTTAAGATGTTAGCGACTGCACTATCACTGACTTTCTGACCTGCCTGTGATAATAACGTCTTAGCCGTTAATGTATCTAATGCAATAAAGTTATGGATGATCAATAAAATACATAATATTAAAGAACTGTAGCCAATTAACTTACCTGCATTTCGTTCCCTCTGACTAGGTTGATTAAGCTGATTCTCCATCTTTACTTCTCCTTCTTTTATATACACATCTATTATATCAGTTTGAATACGTAAATTAAATCTGTTCCATTCTCAGCAAACACCTTTTTATTTAAAGAATTACAACCTGTTATAGACAACTTCGATTTAACATGCGTTCGTTTTGTTTGCCACATGATTAAAAAAGCCTGCCACAGTCTCAACTCTGTGACAGGCAATATACATTTGCGTGAACTCTATTATATTAAATAAATCTCTGTATTAAACTTATTTATCTAAATTGTAGAAAGATTTGATGCCATCGAATTTAGCAGTTTCAAATAATTCATCTTCAATACGTAATAATTGATTGTATTTAGCAATACGGTCAGTTCTTGATAATGAACCAGTTTTAATTTGGCCAGCGTTTGTAGCTACAGCGATATCAGAAATTGTAGTATCTTCTGTTTCACCTGAACGGTGAGAAACTACTGCAGTGTATCCAGCTTTTTGAGCCATTTCGATTGCTTCGAAAGTTTCAGTTAAAGTACCGATTTGGTTAACTTTGATTAAGATTGAGTTACCAATACCTTGTTCAATACCTCTAGAAAGGATTTCAGTGTTTGTTACGAATAAATCGTCACCTACTAATTGAACTTTATCACCGATACGGTCAGTTAATTGTTTCCAACCGTCCCAGTCATTTTCATCCATACCATCTTCGATAGTGATGATTGGGTATTTACCAATTAATTCTTCTAAGTAGTCAACTTGTTCAGCTGCACTACGTTTCGCACCATGTTCACCTTCGAATTTAGTGTAGTCATATACACCATTTTCGTAGAATTCAGATGATGCACAGTCAAATCCTAAGAATACATCTTCGCCTGGTTTGTAACCTGCTTTTTCGATTGCTTTGATGATTGTTTCTACAGCATCTTCAGTACCTTCAAATTTAGGAGCGAAACCACCTTCGTCACCTACTGCAGTTTCTAAACCACGTTCACTTAAGATTGATTTTAAGTTATGGAAGATTTCAGCACCCCAACGTAATGCTTCTTTAAATGATTCAGCACCTGTTGGTAAAATCATGAATTCTTGGAATGCGATTGGTGCATCTGAGTGAGAACCACCGTTTACGATGTTCATCATTGGCACTGGTAATTGTTTACCATTGAAGCCACCTAAATATTTGTATAAAGGTTGACCTAATAAGTCTGCTGCTGCACGTGCAACTGCGATAGACACGCCTAAAATAGCGTTAGCGCCTAATTTACCTTTGTTTGGTGTACCGTCTAATTGAATCATCATTTTATCGATAGATACTTGATCTAATACTGAAAATTCACCTTCAACGATTTCTGGTGCGATAATTTCGTTAACATTTTCAACTGCTTTAGTAACACCTTTACCACTATAACGTGATTTGTCTCCATCACGTAATTCAACTGCTTCGTGTTCACCAGTAGAAGCACCTGAAGGTACTAATGCACGACCGAAAGCACCGCTTTCAGTTAATACTTCAACTTCAACTGTTGGGTTACCACGTGAGTCTAAGACTTCGCGAGCATAAACATCTGTAATAATTGGCATGTGAAAAATCTCCTTTAATTTAGATTCTAAAGCTATTATAGCTTGATTTAATCTTTAAATAAAATATTTATATCAGTTAAGGACTGAATCCCTAAGTTTTAGTGATTATATTAGGGATTACAATATCCTTATACTTTAAAACGAAACTTTATTTAGTGCTTAATAAGTGATTCACCAGTCATATCTGATGGTTGATCAACATTCAATAAGTCTAATAATGTTGGTGCTAAATCACCTAGACGACCAGTTTCACGTAATGTAACGCCTTCTTTAGTTACAATAACAGGAACTGGGTTTGTCGTATGTGTTGTCATTGGTTGATCATCGTCAGTTAACACTTGATCAGAGTTACCATGGTCAGCAGTAATAATTGCATAACCATTCATATCTAAAATTTTGTCGACAACTTCACCTAAACATTCATCCACTGCTTCGATTGCTTTAATCGTTGGTTCTAACATACCACTATGTCCAACCATATCAGGGTTAGCAAAGTTTAAAATGATTAAATCTAAATCACCTTTATCTAACTCTTCTAATAATGCATCTTTAACTTCATATGCACTCATTTCAGGTTTTAGGTCGTAAGTTGCAACTTTTGGTGAATCAATCAGACGACGACGTTCACCTTCAAATTCTTCATTACGTCCACCACTCATAAAGTATGTTACGTGTGGATATTTTTCTGTTTCAGCAATACGTAATTGTTTCAAGTTGTTATTTTGAGCAACTTCACCAATTGTATTCGTTAAATCAACTTTTTCGAAGACAATTTCAGCATCTACATTGTCATTGTATTTAGTAAATGTTGCATAGTATAAGTCATTAACTTGTTCTACTTTGAAACCATCAAAGGCTTTGTTAGTAAATACTTCTGATAATTGTGCTGCTCTGTCAGGGCGGAAGTTGAAGAAGATAACCGCATCTCCATCGTTCACGCCATCATTTTGACCTTCAACAATAAATGGTTCAACAAACTCATCCGTTAAGTCATTAGCGTAGTTAGCTTCAACACCTTCTTTAGCTGATGCATAAGAAGGACCTTCAAAGTTACGAATTGCATTATATGCTTTTTGTTCACGGTCCCAACGTTTGTCACGGTCCATTGCATAATAACGACCAGAAATAGACGCGAATTGACCTACACCTAATGCTTTAAATTTAGCTTCTGTGTCTTCAATGTATTTAAGTGCTGATTTTTGATCTACGTCACGACCATCTAAGAATGCATGTACATAAACTTTATCTAAACCTTTTTGTTTAGCTAATTCTAATAATGCAAATAGATGTTGGTAGTGACTGTGTACACCACCATCAGATAATAATCCAAAGACATGTAATGCAGAATTGTGGTCTTTAACATGTTGTGCAGCATTATTTAATACATCATTTTCAAAGAAATCACCATCAGCGATTGATTTATTGATACGTGTCAAACTTTGATAAACGATACGTCCTGCACCAATGTTCATATGACCAACTTCTGAGTTACCCATTTGACCTTCAGGAAGGCCTACGTCTAAACCACTCGCTTCAATTTGAGTAGTAGGATATTTACTGTAATAACGATCAAAATTAGGTTTGTTCGCTTGTTTCACAGCATTACCATGTTCACTCTCACGATTAGCGAAACCATCTAAAATGATTAGAGCTGTTGGTTGTTTAGCCATAATTATTTTGCACCTTCTAACAATTGTACGAAATCTTCAACTTTTAATGATGCGCCACCTACTAATGCACCATCAATGTCAGATTGAGCCATATATTCTTTAACGTTGTTAGGTTTAACACTACCACCGTATTGAATACGTGTTGCATCAGCAACGTCTTGGCTTGCTACTTTAGCTACTGTTTTACGAACGTGTGCACACATTTCGTTTGCATCTGCAGAAGTAGCTGATTTACCAGTACCGATTGCCCAAATTGGTTCGTATGCGATAACAACTTGTTTAAGTTGTTCTTCTGATAAACCTTCTAGTGCTTTTTCAACTTGGTTACTAACGATTTCATTAGCTTTACCATTTTCGCGTTCTTCATCTGTTTCACCAACACAAATGATTGGTGTCATACCATGATTAAATACAGCATGTGCTTTTTTATTCACATCTTCATCTGTTTCATGGAATAATTCACGACGCTCTGAATGTCCGATAACTACGTATTTAACACCTAAGTCAGCTAATACTACTGGAGATGTTTCTCCTGTGAATGCACCATTATCTTCAAAATAAGTGTTTTGAGCACCAATTTTTAATCCTTTTGCTTTGCCATCATTTACTAATGAAATTAGTGCATCTAATTGGATTGTTGGTGCACAAATTACTGATTCAACTTCTTTTTCATCAGGTAATGTTGGTAAGTTATTAACGAAGTCTTTAGCTTCTTTAACTGTTTTGTTCATTTTCCAGTTACCAGCTATGATTGGTTTTCTCATTGATTACACTCCTATATATTTAAATTGTAATTTTAGCGTTAAATATCTTTTAAGACGTAACGTCTCATTCTTTATGCATTTTCCCTAGAAAATGTTTAGAAAAACGTAGACATTTTCATAAGTCGATTATTTGTTATTAATCGCTTTAATGCCTGGTAATTCAATACCTTCTAAATATTCTAATGATGCACCGCCACCAGTAGAAATATGTGTGAAGTCATCTTCGAAACCTAAAGAAATTGCAGCTGCTGCTGAGTCACCACCACCGATAATAGTAGTAGCGTCTTTTAAGTTAGCAATGGCTTTACATACACCGATTGTACCTTGAGCAAAATTACTGAATTCAAATACACCCATAGGTCCGTTCCAAACGACTGTGTGTGCACCCTCTAATTCTTTAGAGAATAACTCAACAGTTTTAGGTCCAACGTCCATTGCTTCTTGATCTGAAGGGATGTTGTCTATTGATACTTCAGTGATTTCAGCATCATTAGAGAATTCTTTTGCCACTTTTGCATCTACTGGTAAAACGATTTGATCGCCGTTACTTTCAAGTAATGCTTTAGCAAAGTCGATTTTATCTTCTTCTAATAATGATAAACCGATTTCTTTACCTTGCGCTTTTAAGAACGTATACGCCATTCCGCCACCGATAAGAATTTTATCAGCAATATTTACTAAGTTTTTGATGACGCCGATTTTGTCAGATACTTTAGCGCCACCTAAGATAGCAACTACTGGTTTGTGTGGGTCGTTGACAACACCACCGATAAATTTAATTTCTTTTTCCATTAAGTAACCAGCTGCAGTTTCTAAATGTGTAGAAATACCGACATTAGATGCGTGTTCACGGTGTGCTGTACCGAAAGCATCATTGACAAATACATCACCTAATGAAGCCCAATATTTACCTAATTCAGGATCGTTTTTAGATTCTTTTTTACCGTCTAAATCTTCAAAGCGTGTATTTTCAACTAATAATACATCGCCTTCTTTTAAGTTTTTGATAGCAGTTTCTAATTTTTCACCACGAGTTTCTGGTACGAAAGTGACCTCTTTACCTAACTTTTCTGATAAAGCATCAGCAACAGGTTTTAAAGTTAAACCTTCTTTATCACTTTCTTGTTTAACTTTTCCTAAGTGAGAAAATAGAACTAATTTACCACCTTGTTCGATGATATATTTAATTGTTGGTAAAGCCTGAACAATACGGTTATCATTTGTGATTTTACCGTCTTTTAAAGGTACATTGAAATCAGCACGTTCAAGAACAACTTTCCCTTTTAATTCTAAATCAGAAACAATTTTTTTTGCCATTATAATTTCCTCCTCTAAATAGGAATTACTAATATAAAAATAAGCGGAGAAGCGTTAGTGCTCCCCGCTTACTCATAAGCTAACTTATTTCAATAATTTGTACAAGTGTACTTTCAATCGTACATCTATACTGAGCACAAGTTTATTTAACTATGCTTCTAAATTATTTAGATAATTCTGCTAAATATTCTAAAGTACGAACTAATTGAGCAGTGTAAGACATTTCGTTGTCGTACCAAGCTGCAACTTTAACTAATTGACGGTCACCAACAGACATTACACGAGTTTGAGTAGCATCGAATAATGAACCGTAAGTCATACCAACTACGTCTGAAGAAACGATTTCGTCTTCAGTGTAACCGAATGATTCGTTTGAAGCGTTTTTCATTGCTTTGTTAACGTCTTCAACAGTAACGTCTTTTTCTAATACAACTGTTACTTCAGTTAATGAACCTGTAGCAACTGGTACACGTTGAGCACCACCGTCTAATTTACCATCGATTTCAGGAATAACTTTACCGATAGCTTTTGCAGCACCTGTTGAGTTTGGTACGATGTTTTGAGCTGCTGCACGCGCACGACGTTTGTCGCCTTTTTTATGTGGACCGTCTTGAGTCATTTGGTCACCAGTGTATGCGTGAATAGTTGTCATTAAACCTTCAACTAAACCAAATTCGTCACTTAACACTTTAGCAACTGGTGCTAATGAGTTAGTAGTACATGATGCACCTGAAACAACTGTTTCTGAACCATCTAAGTCATTGTGGTTAGTGTTGAACACGATTGTTTTAACATCACCTTTAGCTGGTGCAGAGATTAATACTTTTTTAGCACCTGCATTGATGTGTGCTTCTGCTTTTTCTTTATCTGTATAGAAACCAGTACATTCTAATACTACGTCGATATCTAAATCGCCCCAAGGTAATTTGCTTGCATCTGGTTCTTCGTATGATTTAACTTCTTTACCATTTACGCGGAAACCACCATCAATAACTTCAACTTCTCCTGTGAAACGACCTTGCATAGTGTCATATTTTAATAAATGAGCTAACATTTCGTCGTCTGTTAAGTCGTTTACTGCAACTACTTCAATACCTTCTACGTCTTGAATTCTTCTAAATGCTAAACGACCAATTCTACCAAAACCATTAATTGCTACTTTTACTGCCATTATAATGGCCTCCTTTAAAATGATATTTAAAAAGCTATTAACTTTTTATTACTTATTTAATATTACTTTTGCTGCTGCTTCATCAGTAATTAATACTGTATTCTTAGGAGCAATACTTAAGTAAGCTTTAATTGCTTCTCCTTTAGATTGACCTCCGGCAACAGCGAATATAAAATCTTTGGTTTCTAAATCTTCAAGTTGTAGTCCTATCGTCTTTACTTTATAGACTACGTTGCCTTGAGCATCAAAATAGTAACCGAAAGCTTCTGCAACGGCTTGGTGATGTTGAAGGCTTTCAATCACTTCATCTGATGATTGTCTACGATGCGCCATCTTCAGCGCATCACCAATACCGTGTATTGTTATATTTGCTTGTTTGATTTTATCTAATGTATGAACCACAGAAGGTTCCATTAGAAGTGTATTATACGTTGATTCACTTACATTATCTGGTACGTAAAGCGTTGTATAATACCCACCTGTTTGTTGCGCCATGCTCGCTGAAATCGTGTTAGCTTGGTAGATAACATTTTCGCCAAGGCCACCACGCGCTGGAACAAAAAATACATTAAATGGTAAAAGATGCATCGCACGGCTAACATTTGCCATTGTCGAACCACCTGTTACTGAAACAATCGCATCTTCATATAGGATGCTTTCAAGTAATTGACCAGCTTGTCTTCCCATTTCTGATTTTACGTTCTCATGAGCATCTGCATCACCAGGTATAACATGAACTTCTTTAATACCGAAAGTGGTCTTAATTTGTTCAGCTAATTGATTATCATCAGTATAAATATTGAAATATTCGTTAAGCTGATTTAAAACAGATCTACCTTCTTCAGTGATTTCCATTCCAGTTGATTTAACTTGGATTAAATCTTGCTTCTTCAACATATCTGTTTCAGACCTTAAGACACGCTCAGTAATATCCATATGTTCACTTAAACTTCTTCTACCTACTGGTTGATTATTTGAGATAGTAGTTAAGATAGAAAAGCGTCGATACATTTTATCCACGAGATCAGGTATCAACTTCTGTTGAATTTTAATCAAGTCTTTCACTACTACCTTCCTCCTTTATGTCTAAAAGGTAACCAATAGTATAAAAACGGTTTGACTATTTATGTCCCGCCTGGGACAAAATCTAACCTCTTTACACTTGCAATAGTACTATTGTGTTGATGAAAATGCAAGAGAAAAACTCTAATATTTAAAATTATCTGTAAAATTTCCCAAATTAAGTAGAATAAACCCACTACATACAAAGCAAAAAGTATTATTTATCTCTTATTTTATAGTATTACCCTCAAAGTTTAATAATTATTCTTTTGCAAAATACTTTCCTATATAAGTTGTTCTCATTTACAATAGAAGCACTTCATTTAAAGGAGGAGAAAAAATGGCTCGCGAAGAGGATAATCATGTTGAGGTTATTGATCCAAATGATCGTAGATATAAAGATGATGACTATTTTAATCATTCGCACCCTACTGATCGAGCGCATTATTCCGTTAGGTATCGGTATGGTTGTGGTTGTCCATTTGGTTGCCTTTCTTCAATCTTTATTTCTATTTTACTTTCTATCATTTTTACTTTTTTATTGAATTGGGTGTTTTAAAGATAAGGCGAGTGGATAAGGAGCTCGGTAATGATGTCGTATTGGTACAAATTCATTCTAGCGCTTTGTCATCATACTATTGATGACTAAACTAAGAAAAGCAGCCTCATGAGAAATCTCATAAGACTGCTATCATCACTTGCATCTCCTTTAACCATCGATGCTTAACGTTAATTCATTGCCAGTTAATGGGTTTAAATCATACTAATATCACAAGTCTTAATCAAGACCTATGATGTCGCTAATTATTATTAGATGATTGTTGGTTTGATTGGCTTTGTGTAGACGTAGCATTTCGTTGTGTCGTTTGTCTTGAAGTTGATTGCTGCGTAGATGGTTGCGTTGTTGAACGTTGTTGTGTTTGCGGTGATTGTTGTGTTCTAGTTTGTGTGCTTGATTGAGTACGATTTGGTTTATTCGTATTTGACTCATTCGTATTTCTATTGTTGTTGCGATTGCTATTATTTTCTTGTGTTGCCTGTTCTTTTGTACGGCTTTCTTCAGTAGTAGCCTCTTCTTTAGTTGTTTTCTCTTGAGTTTTTTCTTCTTTAGTATCTTGTTTTGTACGTTGTTTCTCTTCAGTTGATGGTTGTTTAGTTCTTTCTTGTGTTGAAGGCGTTGCTTGCTGAGTCTGACGTTGTTGAGTTTGAGGTGCTTGTTGCGTAACAGTTTCCTGCGTCACATTCGAACGTTCTTCACTCGATTTTTTGTCATTCTCTTCTTTATCTTTTTTATCTTTCTTGTCTTTTTTCTCTTCAGTTGATTGATTATTTAAGCGTTCACTTGATCGGTTAGAATGATCAACAAATGCGTAAATCGCAAAAGCCAAGCCACTTAATAATAATAAGACTATAATCGTGCTAATCAGTTTCGAAATGCCACTCATCTTTTTCTTTTCCGGTTCACCAAAGTCATCTCTATTTCTATTGTTCTTAGACATAAGTTACCTCACTTTAATATATTCAATTTGTTTAGTCCCTATATGTAGCAAATTATTTTACAGTAATTCACACGAAAATGATATAAAAAGGATTAAGACATAAATTAAATTGATACATAATTACTTATATATGATAACATCATAAGTAATTACAAACATCAATTATGCAAATATAATTTAATTATAATTCGAGAGGATAAAGTCCGTATAATT
>NZ_JAESMI010000107.1:0-21924 GCF_017893095.1 Staphylococcus sp. GDX8P80P
ATTATTTATGTCCCACTCCCCAGAAAAGGTTTCACCGTTATCTAAAAAAATGCATCTCTACGTGCTAGAATATATATTGGTCAGCCAACCAAATATTCAACACGAGGAGATGCTATTTAATGTCATACGACACAAACAGTTTAACACATACAAAATGAAATTGTAAGTATCACATAGTCTTTGCACCAAAATATAGAAGATAAGTTATTTTTTTATTCATCATCTAGGCTAACGGAGATGAGTGCTTGAGTTAATGGATGTCTAAATTCAATTTTATGACTATTAAGTTCTAACTGACGTAATGTTGAATCGCCATATAAAGGATCTCCAATTACAGGGTGACCAATTTCGGCTAAATGAACTCGAATTTGATGAGTACGACCAGTATCTAATTTAATATCTAATTGGCATACGCCTTCTTTTATCATTTTAGAAGATAGTATATGTGTAATTGCGCGTTGACCAGTGTTTGAAATTCGACGTTTATTAGGATGGAATTTATCTTTACCTATAGGACTATCAATCGTTTGAGGTTTAATAGGTAACAAAGATTTAACATTCGCTTTATATATTCTAGTAATTTCATTTTCTTCTAACATACGATCTAGAATTTTTTTCATCAAAGGGTTCTTCGCCACAATAAGTAAACCAACTGTTTCTTGGTCTAAGCGATGGATAGGTTCTACATAATCACTATCTAGGGTGTAAATAACGTGATTCATTAGCGTATTACTTTCTTTTAAATCATTCGGGTGTGTCTTAACACCTTTAGGTTTCATTACAATCGCTAAATCGTCATCTTCATAACTAATTTGTGCATAACGATAACTAGGTAAATAATTACTTTTTTCTTCAGGAGTAGGGATAAAAACGTCATCACCAGTAACCACTTTGTCTGTTAATTTAGCGGGCTGATGATTAATCGTTATTTCTTTTGACATATTTAATTGATGTAAATCTTTTTTAGGTAATTTCAATGATTGAAAGATTTCTCTCAATGTATTTTGATTATAATTCTCAGGTATTTTAAACTTCATAATTTCCTCCTATAGCATTCGCATTTATCATATCATATCTTCAGTTGCTATTGATGTACTTAAACATATTTATATGAAAATCACCATTACGTAGAACGATATGTAACTTAAATATTTTTATATTTTTAAAAATTTAAATCTCACTGTATAATAATACTAATGCAAATTTGAGTAATTGGAGCGATTTGATGGAAAAACCGACACGTTTAGCATTATTAAAAGAGATAGCAGAATATCTCAATGAAGAAACGGAATTATATGACATGATGCATGGCGCTCTAAATTATTTAATCAAAGGAAGCAACTTTACGACTGGATGGATATTCTTTATAGATGATGATGGAGAACATGAAATCGTAGCTGATGTCGATCTTCCAGATGCATTAAAAAGAAATCACTGTCGTTATATGAAAGAAGGGTCTTGTTGGTGCGTAACTGCATATCATCATGGTCGTTTAACAACAGCATCTAATATAATTAACTGTTCTAGAATAAATATAGCGAATCAAACATATAAAGCAGAAACAGAAGGTGTCACCCATCATGCAACAGTGCCATTACGGTCTGGAGCGGAACAATATGGGTTACTTAATGTTGCATCACCTTATACAACACATTATAGTGAAGAGGATTTAGCTTTATTAGAATCTGTAGCTTTACAAATAGGTTCTGCCATTAAACGTATATATTTAACGGATCAAGAAAAAGAGGCGGCTAGAATAAATGAGCGAAATCGTTTAGCAAGAGATTTACATGATTCAGTTCACCAACTATTATTTTCTTTAAAATTAACAGCCCATGCAGCACATGATATAACAACTGATGAAATGGCAAAAAAAGCCTTTAAGACGATTGAAGAAACAAGTCAAAGTGCTGTTAATGAAATGCGTTCATTAATTTGGCAACTCAAACCAGTAGGGCTTGAGCATGGGTTAGTACACGCGTTAAAGCAATATGCCCAAATTCTAAATATGGATGTAACTATCGATGTTGATGGATTGATTGACTTATCTAACATCATAGAAGAACACGTTTATAGAATTTTACAAGAATGTATTAACAATACTAAAAAGCATGCTCAAACCAATGCAATACATATTATTTTAAAACAAGAAAAAGAACGGTTGATGATTTGTGTAGAAGATGAAGGTGTTGGTTTCGACATGAATAAAGAAATCAATAAATCATCACAAGGTTTAAGAAATATAAATCAACGTATCTATGCATTAAACGGGCAGTTTAAAATAGATTCAAAGCTAAATAAAGGGACAACATTACGATTCAGTATCCCTTTATAAATAGGTGAAAGGAGTCATCATTGTGGCAACAGTCATACTAATTGACGACCATCATATTGTAAGACAAGGACTTGAGTTTCTATTGTCAACTGTAAATGATTTAGAAGTATTAGCTAGTTTAGCAGATGGTCAATCTCTAATTAATTATTTAAATGAACATGATATACCAGATATTATACTACTAGATTTGGTTATGCCTGAAATGAATGGTATTGAGGTGACAGAGTATGTGAAACAACACTATCCAGATATTAAAGTGTTGGTATTAACGAGTTATGTGGATGATGAACATGTTATATCAGCAATTAATAAGGGAGCTGATGGATATGAAATGAAAGATGTTGAACCTCAAAAATTGATAGAAACAATACATGACGTATTGAATGACAAACGTATTATTCATCCAGATGCTCAAAGTGTATTAGATACAGTTTCATCAAAACCGCATAACACGAATAAGCTATCTAAACGTGAAATAGAAGTATTAGCAGAAATGGTTAAAGGTAAAACAAATAAAGAAATCGCAAATACTTTGTTCGTGTCAGAAAAAACGATTAAAACACATGTGAGTCATATTTTTAATAAATTAAATGTGACTGATCGTACTCAAGCAGCAATTTATGCAATTGAAAATCGACTTGTATAAAATCGTATTTTATAAATGTATAGGGTAATGGACTTCAATTGCCATATAAATGCGGTTAAATATGACAAATAAGTTCGAAAATCGATTAATTTAATTATTTTGATAATTTTGGCATTAATAAAATTGTCTACAAAAACAAAAATTCCTCTTTTCATTTTATTGAAAATATATTAAGATGTAATTTGTGTTTCAAGAAATGTGTATTATTGCAATTTCTTGTGTCCGGATAAATTAACCCCTATTAGAAAGGTAGAGAATAAAATATGGATAGACAGAGTTTCACAGATTTAATTCAAACAAAATTTAAAATGGTTCGTATTGAAGCGGGCTATACGCAAGATACAATGGCTCAAACAATTGGCCTTTCAAAAAAAACGTTAGTTCAAATTGAGAAAGAACGTGTGTTACCTAACTGGACGACATGTGTATCAATTTGTGCATTATTTAGAGATTCAGATGTACTAAATAATACATTCGGTTGCGATCCTTTGGAAATTGTACAAACTATTTCTCGTAATCATTGTGCATATCCAAATCATTCAACAACAAGTGATATTTATTGGAATACAATTGAAACGCGTAACGGCTTCATTCTACAAAGTAATAAAGTTAGTAATATCTATAGAGTGTTAAATTCTGAAAAACAACCAATCTTTGGTACTTCAAAATTAAGAGAAGCTGAAACATACTTCAATAGAAATGCGAAAGAAGAATTAATGCACGTTTAATTATAGTTAAATTATTATTATTCAGTATGAAAGTGATAGAAGAATCTTCATCGATTTAATCACTTCCGAGTAATATTTTATTTATAAATCTAAAATAACCAGCAAGTCCAAATTTAACTTAAGTTTGTTCTGATTGCTAATTTTAAGGCGAGCCTGTGATATTGATATCATGGCTCGTTTTTAATTTTCTTTCTGTAATGCCATAATCTATTTAAATGAAGTGTAAATTAAAGGAATCATCAATTACAAAGTGATATAATCATCATATTGTAACAATAATTTTAAGGAGAAATTAAGATGCAGGCTTTTTTAGTTATCCTATTCATGGTGGTAGTAGGGGCTGTTATTGGTGGCGTAACAAACGTTATTGCGATTAGGATGTTATTTCATCCCTTTAAACCATATTATCTATTTAAAATGCGTATACCCTTTACACCAGGGTTGATCCCAAAAAGAAGAGAAGAGATTGCTACTAAAATAGGGCAAGTGATAGAGGAACATTTAATTACGGAGTCTGTTATTAAGCATAAGTTAAACGAACCTCAAACGCGTGATGCAATCAATGATTTAGTAAGTAAGCAACTATCCAATTTAAGAAAAGATGATGCAACTATTCGAAAGTTTGCACAACAATTTCATTTTGATATAGATGATCTAATTAATAATAAGATGAATCGCGTAGTATTAAATAAATTAAACTCATATTATTATGATAAACAAGATACCTCAATTAATGAAATATTGCCGGCAGAAGTGATCAGCATGGCAGATGAGAAGTTAGAACAAGCGGGTGATTTAATTAGAGAACGTGCACGTCTTTATCTTTCATCAGATAAAGGTGCGAGAGATATTTATGACATGTTAGATACCTTCTTCACTGAAAAAGGTAAAATCGTCGGGTTATTACAAATGTTTATGACTAAAGAAAGTATTGCTGATCGAATTCAACATGAATTAATACGTTTGACCAGACATCCAAAAGCTAAAGTGATTATTGATAAAGTGATTCGAGATGAATATGAAACACTTAAATCTCAGCCTTTAGGCCAAGTTGTAAAGGAAGAGCAATTCACTCATATTACTGAGTCAGTCGTGCACTTAATTACTACGAATTTACAATTAAATCAAAAAGTGGATATGCCATTAAAGAATTTAGCACCAACATTAATTGATCATCTTCAAGCTGGGGTAGCAAGTACAATGACTGATTTAATTATTAAACAGGCATCAAATCACCTTTCAACCATTATGACTAAAATTAATTTACGCCAAATGGTTGAAAATCAAATTAATACATTCGATTTAGATTACATTGAAAAATTAATCATTGAAATTGCGAATAAAGAGTTAAAACTGATTATGTCATTAGGTTTTATTTTAGGTGGTATCATTGGATTTTTCCAAGGTTTAGTCGCAATCTTTGTCTAACTATAAATAATATGTTATGG
Organism: Staphylococcus sp. GDX8P80P; assembly: GCF_017893095.1. Lineage (NCBI taxonomy): Bacteria > Bacillati > Bacillota > Bacilli > Caryophanales > Staphylococcaceae > Staphylococcus > Staphylococcus sp. GDX8P80P. The sequence continues at coordinate 5,158 of NZ_JAESMI010000107.1, forward strand.
TTATTAAGAGTTGTCAAAAATTACTTTACACTAAGGAGTGCAAACAGATATGGCAGTAAATTTATATGATTATGCAAATCAACTAGAACAAGCATTAAGAGATAGCGATGAGTATAAAGCTATTAAAGACGCTTTTTCTAAAGTTAAAGATAACGAAGAATCAAAAAAATTATTTGATGAATTCCGTGAAACACAATTAAGTTTCCAACAAAAACAAATGCAAGGTGAAGAAATTCCTGAAGAAGATTTAGCAAAAGCTCAAGAACAAGCTCAAGCTATTGAAAAAGATGAAAATATTTCTGAATTAATGCAAGCTGAGCAAAAAATGAGCCAAGTATTCCAAGAAATTAACCAAATTATTGTTAAACCTTTAGATGAAATTTATGCTGACTAATTGTTAGTATTTGAGCAGTCTGGGATATAAATAATATAATAATGCTATTTAGCAAATTCGCAGTAGCTGACTGAACTGAGAAGGCGTTTAAATCAAGCTTTTCTCAGTTCTAGTCATCCTTGCGGGGGTGGGACGACGAATTCAAAAGAATTCTGTCCCGCTCCCTTTTTTTAATACATAAGTTCTTCGACCCAAGTAATCAAGTTATGGTAAAATATAGGAATACATAAAGATATATGAACATGCTATTAAGGAGCTAATATCAATGATAAAATTTATTCACTGTGCGGATTTGCATCTCGACAGCCCCTTTAAATCTAAAAGTCATTTGGCGCCATCCATTTTTGAAGATGTTCAAAACAGTGCGTATGAAAGCTTTAAGAAGATTGTCGATACTGCATTGAAAGAAGAGGTTGATTTTGTCCTCATCGTGGGAGACTTATTTGATAGTGAGAATCGCACATTGCGTGCTGAAGTATTTTTGAAAGAACAATTTAAACGATTAGAAAAAGAGCAAATTTTTGTGTATGTAAGTCATGGTAATCATGACCCATTAACTGAAAAAATTACGAACGATTGGCCGAATAATGTTTCAGTATTCTCTAATAGAGTAGAAACTTATCAAGCTATTACTAAAGATGGAGAAACCATTTTTATCCATGGTTTTAGTTATCAACACGATACAAGTTATGAGAATAAGATTGATGAATTTCCATCGAGTCAAGGTAAAAAAGGAATCCATATTGGCATGCTGCATGGTACATACAGTAAATCGTCAACTAAAGATCGATACACTGAATTTATTTTAGAAGATTTAAATCAGAAATTATATCACTATTGGGCGCTAGGTCATATTCATGAAAGACAAGAATTAAGCGACATGCCCCCAATACATTATCCGGGTAACATTCAAGGACGTCACTTTGGCGAACAAGGGCCTAAAGGATGTTTATTAGTTGAGGGTGATCATTTAAGATTAAATGCAACATTTATTCCAACGCAGCAAATTCGATTTGAAGAAGCAACGATCAACACAGATAAAGTTTCTAAACAAGGGATTTATGAAGCAATTCAATCATTCAAAGAAAGCGTTCGTTCTAATGGAAAAGCATTTTATAGATTAACGGTTAATTTAGATAGTGATAAGCCATTATCTTCTCATGATATTAGTCAGATTAAGGAAATGATTGACGATTACGAAGAGAATGAACACCATTTTGTAATGATAGAATCGCTAACATTTAATTATATCCAAATGGATGAAACACCTCTTGTCAGGGAATTTTCAGCTGATTTAATTAAAGATAATAAAGTATTTGAAGCAGCAATGACGGAATTGTATTTAAATCCTAGAGCTTCTAAATATTTAGAAGACTATACTGATTTTGATAAGGTTGAACTGGTTAATCGTGCTGAAAATATTTTAAAAGCAGATATGAGAGGTGAAAGTGATGATCATTAAATCTTTAGAAATCTATGGTTATGGACAATTTGTACATCGTAAGATTGAATTTAATCGTGAATTTACTGAGATTTTTGGAGAGAATGAAGCGGGTAAATCAACGATTCAAGCTTTCATCCATTCCATTTTATTTGGCTTCCCTTCTAAAAAAGAAAAAGAGCCTCGATTAGAACCTCGTATGGGAAATCAGTATGGGGGTAAACTGACGCTTATTCTAGATGACCAATCAGAAATTGTTGTTGAGCGCGTTAAAGGTAGCGTTTCAGGTGATGTGAAAGTTTATTTGGAAAATGGCTTAATTCGTGATGAAGCATGGCTCAAGAAAAAATTAAACTATATTTCTAAAAAAACATATCAAGGTATCTTCTCATTTAATGTGCTTGGATTACAAGATATTCACCGTAATTTAGATGAAGATCAATTACAAAGTTATTTACTTGAAGCTGGCGCACTCGGTTCATCAGAATTTACTATGATGAATAAAATGGTCAGTCAAAAGAAAACAACATTGTATAAAAAAGCGGGTAAAAATCCAATACTTAATCAACAACTTGAGGAACTGAAACAGTTAGAAGCGCAAATTAGAGAAGAAGAGGCGAAGGTGGATGAGTATCATCGTTTAGTAGATGATAGAGATAAGTCACAACGTCATTTGGAACATTTAAAAGCAAATTTAAACCAATTATCTAAAATGCATGAAAGTAAACAGAAGCAACTCGCTATACATGAGCAAGCCCAAGAATGGAAAGATCTAGAACAGAGATTAAATATCGAGCCATTGCGTTTTCCTGAGAAGGGGATTGAACGCTATGAAACAGCTTCAAATTACAAACAATCATTAACTAGAGATATAAGCTTGCGAGAAGAGAAATTAAAGCAATTAGAGCATGAATATAATGCAATTGCAGTTTCTAATGAAACTACTGCTAAACACATTTATGATTTAACACGTGACGAAAATGAAATTCAACAGGCTGAACTGAAATCTTCTGCACTCGAACAAGACATCGATGATTATGAACGTCAAGAAGTAGATTTGAAATCCAGCATTGGTTGGCAAGAAGTTCATCACGATACTGACACATCAGACGCCAAGAAAAACTATGTTAGCGAAACGATTAAAGCGCGTAATGAACAGAACGTATTGAAACAACAAATCGAAAGATCCATTGATGAAAATCAAATTGAACAAAATGCACTGACACAAGAAATTGATCATTTAGAAAAAGAATTAGTCCCTGAAGACGCTTTAGATAAGAAAAAACAATATAATCAACAAAAACTCGAACTACACGAAAAAGAAAACCTGTATAACAAACTCAAAGATACATTTAATTCCGATAAAGAAAGAAAACAACAAAGAAATTGGTGGTTAAGACTAAGTTTCATAGTGCTTTCAGTCATCGGATTAGGTTTAACCATTTTCTCATTTGCAACGCAGAACCTTATATTTGGTATTATCTTTGCGATTTTAACAGTAGTCTTTATTATTGGTATTTTCTTAGTAAGAACGAAGGAAATTGATTATAGTGAATCAATTAGTGAAGAAATAAATGATTTGGAACAACAAATTAATGATTTAGAATCTGAATATGATTTAAACTTCGATTTAGATCAACAATTTCAACTTCGCGAGCGTTGGAGTAACGCAAGTAATAATAAGAGCGTCTTAGCAAATAAATTAAATCATCAAGAAAGTTTACTACAAAAAACAGAAGAACAAATCAATACGCTTACGCATCAATTAGATGAAGTTAAAGCCAATTTAAAATTGTCGAATAACATGACAGATGATTTATTGCTTGATAGCTTCAAAACAATGAATCAACTGAAATCAAATGATAGTTATCGCAATAAATTAAAGCATCAACATCAAGAAGTAAATCAAAAATTGGATCAATTTTATCAAACTGCACATGAATATACTGAACATGAAATTAGTCCATTCAATAAAGCTTCATTATTTACGGATTTAAAAAATTGGATTTCTAATTATGAAAGTAAAAGAGAGAAAAAAGAACAACTTAAAAATCAAAGCGAGCTATTAAGTAATGAATTAAAACAATTGAAAGAACAACTTGAAGAAAATGAGCATACAATTGATACATTATTTAACTATATCGAAGTTTCAAGTGAAGAGGCATACTATCAATCGTATGAGCAATATCAACTTTATCATCAACAATTGGCTAGATTTAATGATTTAACATTATATCTTGAGAACCAAGATTTCTCATATGAAGATAGTTCGGATTTAAGCGAAAAGACAACTGCGCAATTAGAAGAAGAAGACGCTACGCTTGCGAAACAAGTAGATGACTATAATGACCAATATTTAGATAAACAAACAGAAGTCAGTGACTTGACTGCTCAAATTAATTATATGGAAACAGACAAAACATTATCTAAGTTAAGACACGAATACTATAACTTAAAAAATAGAATGAATGATTTAGCTAAAGATTGGGCAAGTTTAAGTTATCTAGAAGCACTTATAAATGAACATATTAAGCAAATCAAGGACAAGCGTTTACCACAAGTGATCAATGAAGCTGTCAATATTTTCACATCACTCACACAAGGTAATTATAATTTGATTACCTACGAAAATGACACAATAATGGTTAAACATAATAATGGTCAAATGTATCACCCACTTGAACTAAGTCAATCAACGAAAGAATTATTATATATTGCACTTAGAATTAGTTTGATTAAGATATTAAGACCATATTATCCATTCCCAATCATTATAGATGATGCATTTGTTCATTTTGATAAACAAAGAAAATCAATGATGTTAAACTATTTAAGAGAATTAGCTAAAGACTATCAAGTATTGTACTTCACTTGTATGAAAGATACTGCAATTCCTTCTAAAGAGATGCTCATATTAAATAAAGTAGAGGAAGGCGGAAAACGATGAGAAATGTAGAAAAGCTAAATCCAGGAGATTCGGTTGATAATTTCTTCTTAATCCATAGAGCTACACAAGGTGTTACTGCTCAAGGAAAAGATTATATGACATTATTCTTACAAGATAAAAGTGGTGACATTGAAGCCAAACTATGGACAGTGAGTAAAGAAGATATGCAAATACTTAAACCAGAGACGATTGTTTGGGTTAAAGGCGATGTCATTAACTATCGAGGTCGCAAACAAATGAAAGTCAATCAGTTTAGGTTAGCTAAACCTGAAGATGGCTTAAAGACACAAGATTTTGTAGATGGTGCACCTTTGACACCTGACGAAATCCAAGAGAACATTTCACACTATATTTTAGATATTGAAAATGCAAACTTACAGCGTATCACACGTCATCTGATGAAAAAGTACCAAGATAAATTCTTTACGTATCCAGCTGCAAGCTCACATCATCACAATTTTGCCAGCGGATTGAGTTATCACGTGCTATCCATGTTAGAAATAGCCAAATCATTATGTGATATTTATCCATTGTTAAATCGTAGCTTATTATATAGTTCAATTATTTTACATGATCTAGGTAAAGTAAGGGAACTAAGTGGACCTGTAGCAACAACGTATACGGTTGAAGGTAATTTACTAGGTCATATTTCGATAGCGAGTGATGAAGTTGCGGACGCAGCTAGAGAACTAGGAATTGATGGTGAAGAAGTCATGTTACTTCGACATATGATTTTAGCCCATCATGGTAAAATGGAATTTGGTTCACCTAAGTTACCACACTTAAAAGAAGCAGAAATATTATTCTTTATTGATAATATTGACGCGAAGATGAATATGTTTGAAAAAGCATTTAAGAAAACAGATAAAGGTCAATTTACCGAACGTATTTTTGGTATGGAAAATCGACAGTTCTACAATCCAGAAAAATTAGATTAATAAAAAAGCGTTTTTACTTTATCCATTATGTAAAGTCAATTTACGATGGAAAGTAAAAACGCTTATTTTATAAATTGTTATGACTAAATAAAAAGGCGCAAGCTAGACTTTATGATGTGGTCTAACTTGCGCTTTCATTTTTAAATAGTATCTTTGAAAATTATGAAGATAAGCTTGATGCTGATGAAGAACTATCTGAAGACGATTGTTGTTGTTTAAGTTTATCAGGATTTAGGATAGTGTTTTCTACAGCTTTTTTAATATCACTATCTTTATAATCAACATCATATTCTTTTAATAAATCTTTATAAGCATCAGTTAAAATTTCTGGATTTTTTTGTACTTTTTGTTCTATTAGTTTAGCTTTCAATTTAGATTTTTGTTTATCAAAGTCGTTTTCTTTATCAGCTTTAATAATATGGTAACCGTAGTCGGTTTTAACTACATCTGAAACTTGACCTTCTTTTAATTTGAATAAAGCTTTTTCAAATTTGCTTACCATTTGTCCTTTGACAACATAACCTAAAGAACCATTTTTCTTGGCACTTGAAGCGTCCATAGATTCTTTCTTAGCAATTTCACCGAATTTTTCTGGATTTTTTTCAACTTCTTTTTGAATTTTCTCAGCTTTTTCTTTTGCTTTTTTATCTGATAAACCTTCTTTATCATCACTATTTGATTTCACTTTAATTAAAATGTGAGAAGCTTTTTTAGTGTTATCTTTGATTTCTTTATCAGACACTTTAACTTTATCAGCCAGTAATTGTTTTTGGTATGCAGCAAGTTTTTTCTGCTCTTTATAATCATTTAAAGTCATACCTTGTTGTTTAAGCATGCTTTCAAATTGATCTTTACCACCATACTGTTTTTGCTCTTTTTTTATTTCATCATCGATATCTTTTGTATCGACTTTATCCTTGTATTTATCTTCTAAAATTTTATTTAAAGCAATGCTAAATGATGTACTTGCAATTTGTTCATCACCAATTTTATTCATTACATCTTTAACTTTTACATCTCCAGCTTTGGAAGAGATTAATGTATTACTTTCAGAATCTGTTGCATTTGATCCACAAGCACCTAAAAGTAAAGCACTTGCAGTTACTGGAACAATTAATTTATTCATAATTTTCATGGTTGATAGCTCCTTTTACATTAATAACAAAGTTACTATAACATATTATGAAAGCATCACCAATTAGAAATAGGCGAGATACTGCTAAAGTACGAGATTTAATCGGACTTAAGTATTAAAAAATATCGAACCTGAAACATGCGACATGCTTTAAGTTCGATATGGTTTGTTTTAATGAAATGATTGGTAGGGCACTTTATTTAAAATATTAATACCTGTTTGATGTTCCTCTATAAAATGACCTTCATTTGAAAAAATAATAATTTTAAGATATAAAAAATCCATTACAGATATGCCAAAATTTAAAGCCAATAAAAACATAAAATAGTGGCCATATTGTGGGAAATGCATCGTTAATACAATTAAAATGAAAGTGATTAATACGAAAGGTAAAATCAAGTTAATACAAAAATATAGTTTATGGACTGGCGTGCTTACATAAGTGTTGAAATAAGGTAACCACCGCTTCTTATTTAATTTATGAATTCTAAATGAATTCATATAAGGCAAGAAAAAGAGCAAGTGGATTGATTTATGAATAGGGTACATCAATACAGCAAATACTAATAAAATCATAAAATGACGATCTGATAAAGGTGTATTCACAAAATAGTACATGATTTCATAACTTATTAAAAACGCGATGATAGTAATCGTAAAACTTAAAAATGCGATTCTTGGCACACCAAACCGTGCATGAATGTCAATTTGACGTTTACATAGGAACATAAGGACACCTCTTAATAGGTCTTAATTATATACGCTACGTATTATCTAACTATCAATGTAAACAGTCAAGTCCAATTTGCTATAAATATAAAAGGAGTGGTGTTAATTCAAAATGAATCTTACACCACTCTGATTTCGTACATTATTTATTATCTTTAGAAAAAGTATTACTTATTTCTTCGCCACGGTTTTGTAAGTTCTCAATGTGGGATTGTAGTTTTTCAATGTTTGGATTAATGTCAGATTTAAAATCACCAATGAGTGTTTTAAATTCATCACCAATGTCACTACCATAAGAGACACCATCATTCTTAACTTGTTTCGCATAATCTATAATATTATAAAAATTACGTTTAAGTGATGCTATCTCACGTTCTAGTTCAGAACGTGATCCAGTAGGTTCTTTCGCATCAATTGTGTTGTTTTTTACACTTTGATCATCACGGTTTAACCATGAAACAGCGATTCCAGATGCCACTCCCACAGTAATACCAAATAATACGCGTGATACTTTCATGTTTTATTCTCCTCACTTGTTATGTCGTTATCGGATAATAATAGAATAGTGAAATCATAACAATTTCTATTTCTATATCAAACATATGTCGACAAGCTAATTTTAATTGTATATTACCCTAAAATGACATTCAATATGCAGAATTATTCAAATTGAGCTTTGATTTGATTAGCGATAGCTTGTTTTTGTTCATCATTGATTTCATTTTCATGCGTTTCCCAATGATAGCCGAAGCCGTCGATATCATTTTCGTAACGTGGTAGAAAATGAAAATGAATATGGAATACAGATTGATCTGCAAACTCACCATTGTTTTGAATGATATTTAAACCATCAGGATTGAAGGCTTTTTTAATTGCGTTAGCGACTCTAGGTAAGGCTGCACCAATATGTGCCATTGTCTCTTCATCTGTTTCAAAGATATTAGGTGATGCTTTTTTAGGAATAAGTAACGTATGTCCTTTAGTTACTTGAGAAATATCTAAAAATGCATAAACAAATTCATCTTCATAAACTTTGAAGCTTGGAATTTCTCCAGATAAAATTTTACTAAATACTGTTTCAGCCATTTGAATGCACTCCTTTTACGTATTTATAGCTTATTATAGCATTACTCATTAAAAATTTCGTTAATGAAGTAATTGTAATTTTAGTAGTTAAAAGCTAATTTTGGTACAATGATAGTCATGGAGGTGCCATATGACAGTCAAAGTTGAACATTTGACAGGAGGTTACGGAAAACGTCCTGTTATTGAAGATATAAATTTTGAATTAAAAACAGGAGAAATTGTTGGTTTAATTGGATTAAATGGTGCAGGTAAGAGTACAACCATTAAACATATGTTAGGCTTACTAACGCCAACAGAAGGTAAACTTTCTATCTCAAATACTGAGATTACCGATGATATCGAAGTGTATCGCAAGAAGTTATCTTATATTCCTGAGTCACCCATCATATATGAAGAATTAACATTGGAAGAGCATATCGCCATGACAGCAATGGCTTATCAAATAAGTGAAGAAGAAGCAATGAAACGTGCACGTCCATTACTTAAAACTTTTCGATTAGAGAATGAGTTGAAAGTATTCCCAAGCCACTTCTCTAAAGGAATGAAGCAAAAGGTAATGATTATCTGTGCTTTCATAGTGAACCCGGAATTATATATTATAGATGAACCATTTTTAGGTCTCGATCCATTAGGGATTCAATCAATGTTAGATTTGATGGTTGAAAAGAAAAACGAAGGGCGTACGGTTTTGATGAGTACTCATATTTTAGCGACTGCAGAACGATATTGTGATCGCTTCATCATTTTAGATAAAGGGAAAGTGGTTGCATTCGGAGATTTAGAGGAACTTCGCGAACAAACTGGTTTACATGGTCGCACACTTGATGACATCTATATACATGTCACACAAGGTGGTCAAGCAGATGGATAAATCAGCTACGTCTTTATTTAGAGCGAGATTAAATGCAATTCGAAAAGAAAAAAGCTATTATAATAAGTTTATTTTCAATGGTCATTTTTCAGTGTTTCTTTTAATTTTATTAGGAGCGTTTATATTAGGATATGGTCAATGGTTACAACATATTCCTAACGATATCGATTATGCATTGTGTGCGAGCGTATTGTTAGCCTTGACATCTATTTTTCCGATACGAACATTTTTGAAAGATGCAGATAGAATATTTTTACTTCCGTTTGAAACACACATGAAGGACTATATGAAGTTGAGTTTACGATATAGTTATTTTAATAGAATTGCTATTCAAATCGTATTACTCATTATCTTGTTCCCATTATTTTCTAAATTAGATGATCATGTACTAACACCTTATATTTATTTTATTATTTTAACTTTAATCCATCCTTGGCTAGGGTTGAAATTGAGATGGCAATGGTATCAAATCAGAAAATCAAGTTGGAGCATCAGTATCATTCTATTTCTATTTAATTTAGTAACCTTTGACTTAGTCCTAGGCTATCAAATGTATTGGGGAATCGTCCTTACACTTATTTTATTAAGTGCAACGTTTCTACTTCCTAAAGCTAACCATTCAAATTTATATCCTTGGGAGCGAATGATTAGCATAGAAGAGAGACATCATACGAATTACTATAAATTTGTAAATATGTTCACAGATGTTAAGCACTTAAAAGAAACAGCAGTTCGACGTAGATATTTAGATGTTTTATTACCAACACCTAAAGGTCGTAAATTTAATTCGAAAAATATGTATCTTTACCTTTTCACTCGAAGTTTTGTTCGTGGAAGAGATGCATTTAGTATTATTCTGCGTTTAATTATTATTGCATTAGTATTAATGATTTGGTTATCTTTCCCAATCGTTTCTGCGATTATTGGATGTTTATTCATGTATATAACATTATTACAAATGTCCCAATTTTATACACAACAAGCCTATGGATTATGGCCTCAAGTTTGGCCAGTGTCAGATGTTGAAGTGATAAAAGGGTACGAAAAGTTTTTATATCGACTAATGTTAATCATAGGACTTATTTTTTCAATTACATTTATTAGCATTTATCCGCAGTATTTCTTTTTCGCACTTATCTTCTTTATAGTAGGGTGGTTAACGATCAGAAGTACAATTAAAAAATTACAATATCAAGAATCACTGCTCAAAGATTAAAAAAAGTTGCCTTTAGCTAGCACATATTCAAATGTTACTAGTTAAAAGGCAACTTTTTGATTTACTAATCTTTAATTGGGTATAAATATCTTTCGAAATAACTTGAATGTTGACTGCTCGAACCGAAATAATGTCTTAAGGCATCTTTTGAAAAATAGTCCTTAAACGTGTCAGTTTCTTTAAAGTCTTCGTATGTTTGTCGGTTAGCGAAGCCAAAATAAACCTTATAAGTTGTTCCTTGTACAGGTTTTAAAAAGCGATAGCTCTTAAACCCAGCAACGTTATCAAAATTCAACTCTAAATTTGCAATACGTTTTTCTAACTGATGTACATGATCATCAGATGATGGAATAAATATTGCCGAATAAAAATGTGTTTGATCTAAATCGTTAATTGCTTTAACCGTCGTATAAACCGTTGGATGTTTTAAAATAGATTTGTCATCTGTTTCTTCAATAATGACTGAAGAATCGTCTGTTGAAAATAAAAACAGATTTCTTTCAGTATTTTTAGTTCTAATTTGATTTAAGTAACCATAAGTCCCATATGTTGTATATATGTTCATGACTCATACCTCCTTTGTTGCTTATATTATACGATTAATTCATAAGTCTAGCTATACTAAATGAATGTAATATTTAAAAAATTTTGAAAACGAATTAGTCTTTTTGAGGGATATTTTTAAATGCTTAAATATACTATAATTAAGATTAATAAATTATTATAATTTAATGAATTGAAATGTACATTTATGCTTTGTCTTTTTTATGACATTTAAGTGTGCATAAACGATAATTATATTAGCATATGATATTATAGATAAGAATGATTTTAATTTAGGAGGACTATAAGGTGCATAATAAAAATAAGACAATTTTACAAACAATAAAAGGTGAAAAAACATCTCATACACCTGTATGGTTTATGCGCCAAGCCGGCCGATCACAACCAGAATATCGAAAATTAAAAGAAAAATACTCATTGTTTGACATTACTCACCAACCTGAATTATGTGCTTATGTAACGCAATTACCAGTAGATAATTATAATACTGACGCAGCGGTTTTATATAAAGATATCATGACACCTTTGAAACCAATTGGCGTGGATGTCGACATCAAATCAGGCATTGGACCAGTTATCAGTAATCCAATTAAATCTGTATCTGATGTTGAAAAACTCACGCAAATTGATCCCAAAAGAGATGTGCCATATGTACTTGAAACGATTCAATTGCTAACACAAGAGAAGTTGAACGTACCTCTAATTGGCTTTACAGGTGCACCATTTACGTTGGCTTCTTATATGATTGAGGGTGGTCCTTCAAAAAATTATAATTTTACGAAAGCAATGATGTATGGGGATGAAGCAACTTGGTTTGCCTTAATGGACCATCTTGTACAAGTTTCAATTGATTACGTAGTAGCTCAAATTGAAGCAGGTGCAGAACTTATTCAAATCTTTGATTCATGGGTAGGCGCATTAAATATCGAGGATTATCGCTATTATATTAAACCGTCTATGAATAAGTTAATCAATGGCATAAAAGCGCAATATGATGTACCTATCATTATGTTTGGGGTAGGAGCAAGTCATCTTATTAATGAATGGAATGACTTATCAATCGATGTATTAGGACTAGATTGGCGTACGTCTATTACGACAGCGACAAATATGGGCGTCAATAAAACACTACAAGGTAATTTAGATCCATCACTTTTACTTGCGCCTTGGGATGTATTAGAAAAGAGAATCCGTGCTATTCTCGACGAAGGTATGGAGAGAGGGAAACACATTTTTAATTTAGGACATGGTGTTTTCCCTGAAGTTAAACCAGAAACATTAAAACGTGTAACCCAATTTGTTCATGATTATACAAGTAAATAACACATAGAATTCAAAAAAGATTAAGGAAGGTTTTATTTAATGACTAAGACAATAGGCTTATTAGTTATGGCATATGGGACACCATATAAAGAAAGCGATATTGAACCATATTACACAGATATAAGACATGGTAAGAGACCAACTGAAGAAGAGTTGCAAGATCTAAAAGATCGTTATGAATTTATAGGAGGACTTTCTCCTTTAGCTGGCACAACTGATCGACAAGCTGAAGCGTTGACGCATGCGCTAAATGAATCATATGAAGATGTTGAATTTCAATTGTATTTAGGATTGAAACATATTTCTCCATATATTGAAGAAGCTGTTGAAAAAATGCACAATGACGGTATTGAAGAAGCAGTAACTGTAGTGTTGGCACCACATTACTCTAGCTTCTCGGTTGGTTCATATAATAAACGTGCTAAAGAGGAAGCGGATAAGTATGGCATTAAGCTACACCATGTTGAACATTATTATCACCAACCTAAATTTATCGAGTATTGGACAAATAAAATTAATGAAACGTTAGCGCAAATCCCACAAGATGAACACGATGAGACCATCTTGGTTGTTTCTGCACACAGTTTGCCTAAAGGTTTAATTGAGAAAAATAATGATCCATATCCTAATGAATTAAAGGATACAATGAACCGATTACAAGCAGCTTCGAATATTAAACACGTTGCTCAAGGTTGGCAATCCGAGGGGAATACTGGAACACCATGGTTAGGACCGGACGTGCAAGATTTAACTAGAGCATTGTACAATGACCATCACTATAAACATTTTATTTATACACCAGTAGGATTTGTATGTGAACATTTGGAAGTACTGTATGATAATGACTATGAATGTAAAGTCGTATGTGATGAGATAGGTGCAAATTATTATCGTCCAAAAATGCCTAATACGGATCCATTATTTATCCATGCAATTGTGGATGAAATCAAAACAGTTTTTTAATAAAGGAAGGGACTCAATGTGAGTAAAAAAGTGGCAATCATTGGTGCAGGTATAACTGGACTTGCAAGTGCATATTATTTAAAACATTATAAACCAGATGTAGATGTAACCATTTTTGAAGCGACTAATCGACCTGGAGGAAAGATTCAAACATATCGTAATGAAGGTTATACAATTGAGCTTGGTCCTGAATCATATCTTGGACGTAAAACGATTATGACTGACATAGCTAAAGATATTGGTCTGGGAGATGATTTGATTACGAATGAGACAGGCCAATCTTATATTTACGCTAAAAATAAATTGTATCCCATACCAGGTGGGTCAATTATGGGGATCCCGACTGATATTAAACCGTTTCTCAAAACGAAACTCATATCGCCATTTGGTAAGCTAAGAGCTGGACTTGATTTAGTTATACCACCTATACAAATTGATGATGATATATCTGTTGGGGAATTCTTTAGAAGACGATTAGGGAATGAAATACTTGAGAATTTAATAGAGCCTCTTATGGGGGGGATATACGGTACGGATATCGATCGATTAAGTTTGATGAGTACATTTCCTAATTTCAAAGAACAAGAAGAAACACATGGCAGTTTAATTAAAGGTATGCAACATGAAAAGGCTCAACGTATTAAGCAACGTCAATTATACCCTGGCGCACCTAAAGGTCAGTTTAAGCAATTCCGACATGGTTTAAGTTCATTTATTGAAGCGTTAGCTGAGAATATAGAAAGTAAAGGCGTTACGATTCGATATCAATCACCTGTCAATGATATCCATATTAATAAAGATAATTATGAAATTGTGACTGATCAAGGTAGTGAACAATTTGATGGGGTTTTAATTACAACGCCACATCAAACATTTATGAAATGGTTTAATCATGACGAAGCATTTAAATATTTCAATCAAATGGATTCTACTTCAGTAGCAACAGTGGTATTTGCATTCGATGAAAAGGATATTGAAAACACATATAATGGTACTGGTTTTGTTATTGCTAGAACGAGTAAGACGGATATTACAGCATGTACTTGGACTACTAAAAAATGGCCTTTCACTACGCCTAAAGGTAAAGTATTGATTAGAGCGTATGTAGGTAAACCAGGTGATACTGTCGTTGAAGATCATACAGATGAAGAAATAGCAACAATCGCCCGTCGCGATTTAAATAAAATGATGACCTTTAAAGGTAATCCTGAATTTACAATTGTCAATCGTTTGACTAAAAGTATGCCACAATATCATATTGGACATATGAGTCAAATTCGTAAAATTCAACAACATGTTAAACAGACTTATCCAGCACTTAGAATTACTGGTGCACCTTTTGAAGCGGTTGGTCTACCAGACTGTATTCAACAAGGTAAAAACGCCGTAGAAGAATTATTGGATGAAATATAATGTTTTAAACACTTTTTCAGAGGTCAGGGCACCTCTTTAAAAGTGTTTTGTTATATCAATTAACCTAATTTAGTATTTTAAGGAGGACATACGTTAATGACTAATGTAGTTATCGTTCATTCACAGATAGGGGATTCGCATAACCATTGGTATGCATGGTTACAACATAACTTAGAATTAGAAGGTTATGATGTTCAATTATTTCATTTAGATGAAAATAAAAATGATGACATAGACAACTGGGTTCATGAATTACATCAACAAATTGATATTTTGTCTACAGATACTTATTTTGTAACACATGGATATGGCTCAATAGCTACTTTAAAATATATTGAAGGCCTATCAGTTGATGGTTGCTTTGAAGGCTTTTTCAGTATTGCAGGGTTTAAAGAAGATGCGGTAAAAATTGACGATTCCATTAAAGTAGGAGATTTTAGTATCGATTATGATGATGTTAAATCAAAAGTGAAGCATTTTTACGGACTTGCTTCAAGAGACGATGCCTATGTGTCATATATTGAAACACAAAATCTAATTAATGAATTGGGTGGCAAAACTAAAATTGTTGATGAAGGAGGGCACTTTTTAGAAGAAGAGGGCTTTGTTTCCTTCACTGAATTACAAGAAAAAATGCAACATTACATGACGAGATAAGTGTTAGTATCATTTATAATAATAAAAATGTTTAAATAATTTTATTTAATCAAAGTAGGGAGTGGGACAGAATTTTTTTGAATTCGTCGTCCACTCCCAACTTGCTTTGCTTGTAGAATTTCTTAGTGAAATTCTCTTTGTTGGGGCCCCGCCCGCAGGGATGACTAGAACTGAGAAAAGCTTGATTGAAGCGTCTTCTCAGTTCAGTCAGCTACTGCGAATTTGCAAAATAGCTTCATTATATTATTTATATCCCAGACTGTTTTTGATTTTAATATAAAAAATCACATGTATTTAGACCATTCATTCAACAATTGAATATCCAATTCGTATCTTAAATTAAAATATTTTAAATGTAGCGTTTTTTTACACAAATTACTTTAGAATTGTTATTGACTAAGTTAATGATACTATATATACTAATAAAGTATTCGAAAGGCGATGACCATTAATTAATTATCGCATTTTAATATGAAGATTCAATGAATTAAATGTAAAATTTATTTAAAAAAGTTATTGACATTCAATAATGTTAAATGATATACTTAATAAGTACTGATTTTTGAGACGCAAATAATATTAGCGCGGGATGGAGCAGTTCGGTAGCTCGTCGGGCTCATAACCCGAAGGTCGGTGGTTCAAATCCGCCTCCCGCAATACACCATTATAATAGGTCTCGTAGTGTAGCGGTTAACACGCCTGCCTGTCACGCAGGAGATCGCGGGTTCGATTCCCGTCGAGACCGCCATTACTTATTACGGTTCAGTAGCTCAGTTGGTAGAGCAATGGATTGAAGCTCCATGTGTCGGCAGTTCGACTCTGTCCTGAACCATTCAATCATTTTGGCGGTTGTGGCGAAGTGGTTAACGCATCGGATTGTGGTTCCGACATTCGAGGGTTCGATTCCCTTCAACCGCCCCATAATCGTTTACTACGCGGGTGTAGTTTAATGGCAAAACCTCAGCCTTCCAAGCTGATGTTGTGGGTTCGATTCCCATCACCCGCTCCATCATATTATTCCGCAGTAGCTCAGTGGTAGAGCTATCGGCTGTTAACCGATCGGTCGTAGGTTCGAATCCTACCTGCGGAG
>NZ_JAESMI010000011.1:0-37369 GCF_017893095.1 Staphylococcus sp. GDX8P80P
TTAATGGCACTTAATATAAGAAAAGTAGTAGCTCAACCAGCTGAAAATAATCAAAAAATTTATAAAAAAGACAATTTCTATATCATTTCAATAGAAATTGTCTTTTATTCACTTATCCAAGAACTTTATGTCCCGGACTCTTTTTATTATGAATATATAAGTCAATTGATTTTTTTATCATAAGTTTAAATGAACTTTATAAGTAATAAAACTAATAAAGTTATGACAAATTATTGATTAATATAATAGAACAAAGTGTGTAACTTTGGAATCTTATTTTCCTATATACTTTCTCTGCATACGTGATATAATAACTAAGGTTAAATGAGAATAATTCTCATTATCTAGATTGATTATATTATGTAAAGGAAGTGTCAGATGTGAAATCGCATCAAAGTAAGTTTGATGGTAAATTAATCATTGCGGCTAGTTTTGCAGTGTTAACATATTGGTTGTTTGCGCAATCATTTATTAATATTGGCTCAAGCGTTCAAAAGACGTTTAGTGCTGCGGATTCAACATTAAATCTATCAATCAGTTTAGTCGCTTTTGTAACTGGTATTTTCATGGTAGGAGCAGGGGATATTGCTGATAAAGTCGGCAACCTGAAAATGACGATATTAGGTCTTATCTTTAGTATCATCGGCTGTCTTAGCCTGATCATTGTGCCAGCAACACCCTTTTTAATTATTGGACGAATCTTTCAAGGGCTGTCAGCTGCGATACTCTTGCCTTCAACGATTGGTTTAGTATCAGATAAATTTAAAGGACAAGATTTGCGTAAAGCTTATAGTTTTATGATGATTGCGACAGTTGGCGGAATTGGATTTTCTTCCTATGTTGGCGGTCTTATTTCTAGTTTATTGAGTTGGCAAATGATCTTTGTAATTTCAATCATTTTGTCAGTGATCGCAATCTATATTTTAAGTCGTAGAAAGGAAACACCACGTTCGGAACGTAATCATCAGCCTTTTGATTATATAGGTATGATCATCTTTGGTGTCGTCATTGCTTGCTTGATGTTGCTGATGACACAAGGATTTACATATGGTTGGACGAGTAGTTTCACATTATCTGTTGCTGCTATTGGTCTCATTGCCTTAATTGTGTTCTATCTTTTTGAAAAAGGCAAAACCACACCATTTATTGATTTCTCGATTGTAAAAAACCGAGCATTTCTAGGATCAACGATTAATAATTTCGTACTTAACACAGGCGTTGGGACTACAGTTGTCTTCAATGGCTATGCGCAAAAGCAATTTGGCATGAGTGAAGCACAAACGGGGTTAGTCACTGTGCCGTACGTCTTCATGGCGATTGCAATGATTCGTTTAGGTGAAAAAGCAATTCAAAAATATGGTGGTAAAAGCATGTTGATTGCAGGACCATTATTCCCGGCAATTGGTATTATTCTTATTAGTTGTACATTCTTATCACCAAGTTGGTATGTTGGTGTTGTAACGTTCGCATTCGTGGTTTGTGCAATTGGTAATGGATTGGTAGCAACTCCAGGATTAACCATTGCGGTGTTTAACATGCCAGAAGAAAAAGTAAGCTTTGCGACAGGTTTATATAAGATGGGTGCTACACTTGGGGGCGCCTTTGGTATTGCATTAAATACAACTGTATTTACAGTATGCCAACAGTTCTACTCAGTAGAAATGTCAGCAATGATTTCCTCCTTAGTAGGTGCAATTATTATGGTACTTGGCCTCGTTTCGGCATTTATTCTTATCCCTAAAAACGTTAAAGCATAAACAAGCAAGCGTGGCTTTTTAATCAGCCACGCTTGTTTGTTTATAGATAATTAATTTACTTTATCTGTAGACAATCCTTGCGGAATCGGATCAAATATAACTAAATCGTCGCTGTTTAATAAATCCTCTGTTAATTGTAATTCAGCGATACGATTAGAATTGTAGTATTTTACATATAACGTACGTGACGTTAAGTTAAATACAGTTTGGTATAGCGTATAGTGGAATTCATGTTCAGAAGGGCGAACTGCTCCTTTAGGAATGCTGACGTTATCAAGAATTCTAAAAGCATCTAACACCACATCATCACCATCGTCAGGCAACATATTATTTACGAGATAAGCCGCTCTTACATAACGTTCTGCTGACGTGTAGCCACCTGGTAGTCCAGACGTACCACTTTCATTTCCAATATATAAATTTTTATAGCGTTTATATTGGGGTTTGTAAGGCGTCACATTCGCATAGTTCTTCAAGTTCTCGTAATGCCAATTTAAATCAGGACTATTGGTAAGTACGCCCACTGGATTCTCGTGCACGACAATGCGTCCTTCTACAAATGTAATCTCTACAGTACGACCAGTCGCATCAGAAACATGATAATGTAAAGGTGGTGCTTCATTAATATCATTTAATGTATGTGCGACTACATTGACCTGATCAGCTTGCTCAATCAGTTCGGCAATCGTTTGGTTATATCCAAGTACCCATGTTAATACTTCGGTTTGAGAAATATTGATAAAGCCGTCACGTATGTCATGCGCATAGGATGCATAGCCACGGTCATATTGATTCGAAATTGCAAGGCCATGCTCATTTACACCATCTCCGAAAATAAACCCTTCCATATCAGAACCAGCACCAGTGAAACCATACTTCGTTATCCCTTTATAATCTACACGAGATTTCCAATAGTAGTGACGTGGTTGCACAGCTGGATGACCAGTTAAAGGATAATCATAATCCATCGTACGACCTAAAATTACATCACCGTTTTTAGCTTGAAACGTAAAACCTGTACACATATACAATAGCCTCCATATCCAAAGTGAGAATTATTATCAATTATAAGATGTCTGTTTATGTATTTCAATTTTAAAATATTTTCGGAAAAAGAGTCCTAAAATAAAAGTTAATATATACATACTAAAGCAAATAATATAGGCCCAAATAATACCATAATAGTCAACGATCATTGATATAACAAAAGTTCCAAAATAAAAACTCCCAAAAAATTTTGCAAACAAATTAGTAGGAGCATACAACGATTTCATAAAGAATTACATACCACTTTCAAAAATATCTCTAATAAGATTAAGCCTAAAAAATAAGCGTTAGGAGGCAGTGTTTAACTATCTCCTAACGCTTTGGTTCAGACCTCTATGCGTGAGCGTGTTCTGGTACGTCTTTAAAGTTGTCTAAACGACGATTCCATTCTTCATCACTTATATTATTTTTAGCTACATAACGGTTACGTTCATGTTTCGCGCAATCATATGAACATGCGCCAAGATATTTAGCTTCATTTTCTTCTGAAACAAGAATTTGCTTGTTACATTCAGGGTTTGAGCAGTTAATATAACGCTCGCATGGTGTGCCGTCAAAGTGTTCTTTACCAATCACTGTTTTCTCAACTTGGTTGACGTCTACGCTAATACGTTCATCGAAGACGTACATTTTACCGTCCCAATATTCACCTTTAGTCTCAGGATCTTTACCATATGTTGCAATACCGCCATGTAATTGACCAACATTCTCGAAGCCCTCTTTTACTAACCAGCCTGAGAATTTTTCACAACGGATACCACCTGTGCAATACGTTACGATATTTTTACCATCTAATTGGTCTTTATTCTCACGAATCCAATCTGGTAAATCTCTGAAACGTGTAATATCTGGACGGATTGCACCGCGGAAGTGACCTAAATCAAATTCATAGTCATTACGTGCATCTAAAATAACAGTATCTTCATCTTCCAATGCTTCTTTAAATTCACTAGGTGAATAGTATTTACCAGTTGTGACACGTGGATCAACATCGTCCTCTAAACCAAGTGCAACAATTTCATTTCTTGGGCGAACATGCATTTTTTTGAAAGCATGACCTTCAGCTTCGTCAATTTTGAACGTCATATCTGCGAAACGTTCATCTGCATGCATATGTTCGATATATTGATCTGTATCTTCTTTCGTACCTGATAACGTACCATTGATACCTTCTGTAGATACTAGAATTCGACCTTTTAAGTTATTTGCTTTACAGAATTCTAAATGCTCAGCAGCAAATGTTTCTGGGTCATCAATCGTTGTGTATTTGTAATATAATAACACTCTATAATCCATTTTCTGATTCTCCTCTAAAAATTATTATTTATCGTAAAGGCAAGCTATATCATTTAATGATTCATTTATTTATCTTTTTATAAAAATCAACATTATATTATTTTATCAAATTTACAATAACTTTCAATATTTCAGTTTTTAAAATAGGGCAATAGACCTATGTTAGAAGTATAATTACTTTTTGAAAACGATTACATGTAGTACGATAAGTAGAAAGTTTATTAAAGGATTATAATGAATGTAAACGATACTTTTCACAAAGGGAGGAAATGTTAATAATGACAAATCAATCTTTACCAAAATTAACATATACTGGAGCATCAAAAAGTGCAGTACCTATTATTTCTGAAAGTGAATTACAAACTGTAACGGCAGAACCTTGGTTAAAAATTTCAGATGAAGGATTGCAATTAGAAGGTCTCATCTTTGATAGAAATCATAATTTGTTCTTATGTGAAGTATTTGGCGGTAAAATTTTTAAAGTTGATATAAATACAAAAGAAGTTTCAACAGCATTTCAATCAACAAAACAAAATCCAGCTGCAGTCAAAATACATAAAGATGGACGTTTATTTACATGTTATTTAGGTGACTTTGAGTCAACAGGCGGCATCTTCGCTACTGATGAACATGGTGAACAGTTTGAAGAAATTATTTCAGAACTCAACACGGAATATTGTATTGATGACATGGTCTTTGATAGTAAAGGTGGTTTCTATTTCACTGATTTCAGAGGTTATTCTACAAATCCTAAAGGTGGCGTCTACTACGTTTCACCTGACTTCAAGACAGTGACCCCAGTCATTCAGAATATTTCAGTAGCAAACGGAGTAGCGTTAAGTACGGATGAAAAAGTACTATGGGTGACAGAAACAACGACAAATCGACTTCATCGTATTCAATTAGAAGACGATGGTGTGACAATTGCACCGTTTGGCGCAACGATTCCATATTACTTTACTGGCCATGAAGGACCAGATTCAGTATGTATTGATAGTGATGATAATTTATATGTCGCGATGTATGGCCAAGGACGTGTCTTAGTCTTTAATAAACGTGGCTATCCTATTGGTCAAATCTTAATGCCAGGGCGTGATGAAGGTAAAATGTTACGTTCAACACATCCACAATTTATCCCTGGAACAAACCAATTGCTTATTTGTACCAATGACATTGAGAACGGCTCAGAAGGTGGTTCTATGATTTATACCGTTGAAGCCTTTGCGAAAGGTCATGAAAGCTATCAATTTCAGTAAGTAATAAAAACTCAGAAAGATAGTAAATATCAATTATTCTAGAGTAAATAGAACAGTTTTCTATAAATAATCGAGAATTTATTAAATTAAATGCTAATGTAGTAGCTAATAATCAAAAATTTGCAACGTAGAGTGATTTTACACGTTGGTGCTATAATCAAGGCGTCGCTAGCGCTTCCGGCGGTAATTTCGACGGAAGGAGGTGTGATGCCAATGGAGTTAATTTTTTTAACCATCATTGGTCCTGTTATTACAGGATGTATTGTTACGGCTTTTAAATATTGGTTAGACAACCGTAATAGAAAATAAGCGACACCGTCTAACACACCATAAAACCCCTCACTATGGACCTAGTGAGGGGTTTGGTGTTGCCAATGGAATTAATTTATGAATGTATTATATCACTATGAGTAACTTATTGCAAGTTTAATTCGGCCAGCATAAAAGATTACTAAATAGAGATTATTTACTAATGAAATGAAACTTTTTTAAATATCCAGTATACTGAAATAGAATAATAAGACATCCGCATAAGTATGAAAGGAGTATATGATGAAAGACAATTGGATGAAATATAAAGATGACAGTCTTGTAGCATCATTCTATGATAGTCAGACCACAACGTTTCAAGAACAAGGATTTGAAACTGAATTAGCTTTTGGAACTGCAGGTATTCGTGGCCAGTTTGGACTTGGTCCAGGTCGTTTAAATCGCTATACTATACAACGTCTGGCATTAGGAATTGCTAATTACTTAAAAGATAAAGAAGATAATCCTTCAATTGTCATTCACTATGATATCCGTCATTTATCTTCAGAATTCGCGCATATTATTACGCAAATTTTGACTTCGAATGATATCAAAGTTTATCTGGCAGATGGGTATAAAACAACGCCACAACTATCTTTTGCTGTGCGCTATTTGCAAACATCTGCCGGTATCATGATTACAGCAAGCCACAACCCTAAAGATTATAATGGTATCAAAGTTTATGGTGCAGATGGCGCACAATTAGATGAGACTACGTCATTAGAAGTTGCTAACTATATCAATAACTTAGGTGATCCGCTTGAGTTAAATATTAAATTAAACAAAGAACGCATTGAGCAGAACACTATTGATTTACCAGAAGCGGTTGATGATAATTATATCAATGAAATTACACGGTTAGTAGGAGATATTCCACAATCTGACTTAAAGGTTGTTTATACGAGTTTACATGGTACCGGAGTACCGATTATTCCAGACGTGTTAAAGCATCTGAATTTTAAACAAGTCAGCTTAGTGCAATCACAATGTGAACTTGATCCGGACTTTAGTTCCGTGAAAAGTGCGAACCCTGAAGAACGAGAAGCCTTCGATTTAGCGATTCAACAAGCACATGATAGCGATGCGAATTTAATTATTGCAACAGATCCAGATGTCGATCGCATGGGGTTTGTTGAACGATATGCAGATGGACAAACATATTACTTTGGTGGCAGTGAAATCGGCGCGTTACTTATTAAATATCTTCTCGAACACACGAATGTACCGGAGCATTCAGTTGTTATTCAATCTATTGTAAGTGGTGAGTTAGGTAAACGTCTTGCGCAACAACATGGGGTCACTGTGAAGGAAGTCTTAATCGGCTTTAAGCATATTGCTAAAGCTATTCGTGAATTAGATGATACAGAATCTTTCCTATTCGCCTATGAAGAAAGCTATGGCTATTTGGCCGATGATTTTGTGCGAGACAAAGATGCTATTCAAATCGTGCCGTTGATGATTAAGTATGCATCTATTTTGAAAAGTCAGGGCAAAACACTATACGACGCTTTAAAAGAGATTCATAACGAAGTAGGGCAATATC
Organism: Staphylococcus sp. GDX8P80P; assembly: GCF_017893095.1. Lineage (NCBI taxonomy): Bacteria > Bacillati > Bacillota > Bacilli > Caryophanales > Staphylococcaceae > Staphylococcus > Staphylococcus sp. GDX8P80P. The sequence goes on from NZ_JAESMI010000011.1 coordinate 7,209, forward strand.
GTGATAAACCGATGTCTAAAGTCTTTGAAGGTAAAGAAGGGCAACAACAGATTAATGAATTAATGAATCAATTAAGACAAAATATCCCTGAAATCATAGCAGGATTAAGCGTTGTTGCAGTGGAAGATTATAAGACATTAAAACGCGTAAATAAAGAAGATCATACTGAAGAAATAATACGATTACCTCAAGCGAATGTGATACGAATCATCTTTAAAGAAGGCTTTATTGCATTGAGACCATCAGGTACAGAACCTAAACTGAAGTTCTATCTCTCACTCAACGTCGATAACTTCGAACAAGTATCACAAGAAATCTATAATTATATATTTGGCGATACCGAATAGCCTTTCTCAAATGTCTTTCCTAGTACAAAGACGTCATTTTAATGGCAAGACGCTACTAGGAATTGGATACGTCTTGAGACAAAAATGAAAACAAAAAGCGATGAATCATGACCACTTAACCTTTGTAAAAGGTTGGTCAAGTGCGTAATCGCTTTTTCAATCAAAGCAAGCAGGGAGCGGGACAACGATTTTAAAAAAATCTGTCCCGCTCCCTGTTCTGCTTTATTAATACTTTCTTAAAAAATTGATTTGTCGATCGTATAATTTATTCGCAATATAAGATTGTACCGTATTCAGAATCTCTTCAATTTCCTGTGTCATATTTGATAATACACGCACGGTAAAGCCATGTGTTGGCAATTGTGTTATGCCAAGACGACAATCATATTGCTTCATATAACCTTTAATTTCGTCATACACTTCATCGATTAACTTTTGCGTCACGTCAGGATGAATAAAATAGGCTGAACCTAAATGTGTGTAATGCTCCATATAACCAATCGAACTAATCTCTGTTTCACTTGGATGCATACGCAAATTATCGTAAGTGACGAGTTCATCACCGACGTAAATTTCATTTAATAAATGCATATAATCATATGTGAAGTGTTCATCACGCATAGAATAGCCAGGCGTCAAAATATCTGTATAATACATAGATGCCGTTTCATCTAACTTGAATATATTGTGCTGATAGAATTTCGCATGTTCGTAAGCAATAATTGGGTCACCAACATATTCCATATATCCATCTTTCGCTATATGGAATGTTTGATATTGTTCCACACGATCATTCAACGTCTTGTAAATCTTCGTAGCACCTTGTGATGTGAGCGTCACTGCTGCGCCTTGATCTACATTGATATTCATTCGATATCGATCGCCATCTAAGTATCCACCGCCCACGTTCACAATATAGAACGTAGGAATCGTTGAATGATTTAAATAGACTGGGCGAATGACTTTTAGCGCTTTTTCAAAGAAGATGTCGCGTGCAACAGAACGTTTACCATTATTGAATACAGTTAGGTCTAACTGTCCAGTCCAAGATTGTTCAGTATCTTGTTTCATATCTTCAGCCATTAAGCTAACCCTTTAAGTAATACATCACGTTCAATCCACTCAATAACGTTGTCTAAACCATCATCTGTCTTAAGGTTAGTGAATGTGAATGGACGATTTCCTCTAAATGTCTTCGTATCTTCAGCCATTTGGTCTAATGACGCACCGACAAATTCCGCTAAGTCTGTTTTATTAATGACGAAGTAGTCAGATTTAATCATACCTTGACCACCTTTACGTGGAATCTTCTCACCTTGGGCTACATCGATAATGTAAATTGAGAAATCTACTAATTCTGGACTGAATGTAGCGGCTAAGTTATCGCCACCAGATTCAATAAATATTAACTCAATGTCGTCATTACGTTCTAATAATTCATCAATCGCAGCAAAATTCATTGAAGCGTCTTCACGGATAGCTGTATGTGGACAGCCACCTGTTTCGACACCAATGATTCTATCTTCAGCTAACACGCCTGTATTGACCAAGATTTTTTGGTCTTCTTTAGTATAAATATCATTTGTGATAACACCGATACTTAATTCTTTAGACAGACGGCGGACTAATTTTTCTACTAATTGTGTTTTACCTGCACCAACAGGACCACCAATACCAATTTTAATTGGATTTGCCATAAATATTACCTCCTATGAAATAAAGATTCTCACATTAACGTTCTCATGTTCCATTTGATTAAGTTCTAATCCTGGTGCTGTCACACCAAAGTCTGATTCGTTCAATGTGAAGATATGTTGACGCGTACGTTCAATATGCGGAATCATATCTGACACAACTTGTTGCCCCGTTGTTTGACCAAGAGGGATTGCACGTACCGCATTCTGAGTTAAACTTGAAACATTTTGATACAAGTAATAATCAATAATCGTTTCGATATCAATACCTAAATGATGGCCTAATATTGTAAAGCAAATCGCTGGATGTAACTTAGCGCGCTTCTCAGTCATTTGCGTATGGTACCACGTCATCCATTCGCTATCATAAAGTTTCATTGCCAGTTTTGCCATACGTGTGCCCATTTGTTTCGTGCCGACACGTGTTTCGCGAGGCAAACTTTGAACATAAATTAAGCGATCTAATCTTAATACTTCTTCTGTATTTTCATTTTTTAACGCTTGATAGACAAAACGCATAGCCAAACCGTCTGAGTAGGTTAATTGCTCATTTAAAAATAGCTGTAACCATGCTTTAAACGTCTTAGCATCTTTCACTACATCACGTTGAATGTATGTTTCTAAACCGAATGAATGACTAAATGCACCTGTAGGAAATTGTGAATCACAGAACTGAAATAATCGAAGATGTGAATGATCAATCATGTGAATGTCCTATATGTCTGAAGGCTTTATTAACTTTACGGTCTTCATGACTATAAGGAATGCCTAATGATTTTAATAAATCTTCGACCAAATAATCATATTGTACGAGCATTTCAGTTTCTGTAAATTGTGCAGGTAAATGACGATTGCCAAGTTGATGTGCGATATCGCCCATTTCTTGTAACGTACGTGGTTTGATAACAAGTAAGTCTTCAGAATTTACATCAACCACAATCATATTTGTTTCGTCTTGATATAAAATATCACCATATTGTAAATCAATAGGTTGTTTTAAACGGATACCAATTTCTGTGCCATGATCTGTTGTCACACGTTGAATACGTTTAACTAAATCAGAGTTTTCTAAATAGACTTTTTCAACGTGCTTTTGTTTATCTTCAGCTGGTAAATTAGCAATGTTTCCTTGAATTTCTTCTATAATCATTAAACGTACCTCCTAGAATAAGAAGTATCTTTGAGTTAACGGTAATTCAGTAGCAGGTTCACTAGTCACTTTTTCGCCATCAACAAATACTTCATAAGTTTGTGGGTCTACATCAAGTTTAGGTGTAGCATCGTTATTCTTCATGTCTTTTTTCGTTAAATTACGAATGCCATGAACAGGTCGAACCATACGTTGTAGGTTTAAGCTACGGTAGATACCACTTTCGAATGCAGTTTTAGAAACAAATGTAATGGCAGTATGCTGTAAATTGCCACCATATTGGCCATACATTTTACGATATTTTTGTGGTTCTGATGTTGGAATTGAACCGTTGGCATCGCCATTAACCGCTGCATTAATTAAACCGCCTTTTACAATTAGTTCAGGTTTAACACCGAAGAAGGCTGGTTCCCACATCACTAAATCTGCTAATTTACCACCTTCGATTGAACCAACATAGTCTGAAATACCATGTGTAATTGCAGGATTAATTGTATATTTAGCGATATAACGTTTAATACGGTTGTTATCATTGTATTCTGCATCACCATCTAAGAAACCGCGTTGTTCTTTCATACGGTGAGCGACTTGCCAAGTACGTGTTATCACTTCGCCTACACGTCCCATCGCTTGTGAGTCAGAACTTACCATACTAAAGACGCCCATATCTTGGAGTACATCTTCAGCTGCGATAGTTTCTTTTCTAATACGAGAATCTGCAAAGGCGATATCTTCAGGAATAGATGCATTTAAGTGATGTGTAATCATTACCATATCTAAATGTTCGTCGACAGTATTTTGTGTGTAAGGTAATGTTGGGTTGGTAGATGAAGGTAAGATATTAGGATATGATGCGGATTTAATTAAGTCGGGCGCATGTCCACCACCTGCACCTTCAGTATGATACATGTGTAAGACACGTCCTTTAACTGCTGCCATTGTATCTTCCATAAATCCAACTTCATTTAATGTATCAGCGTGAAGGGCAATTTGAACATCGAATTCATCTGCAACGGCTAATGCGTGATCAAGTGCTGATGGTGTTGCACCCCAGTCTTCATGAACTTTCAATCCAATGACACCTGCATGAATTTGTTCAATGAGCGCAGTGTGATTAACAGCTTGACCTTTACCAGTGAAACCAACGTTAATAGGGAGTTGTTCAGCTGCTTCAAGCATGCGATGTATATGCCAAGGGCCAGGGGTTACTGTCGTAGCTTTAGTACCTTCAGATGCACCAGTTCCGCCACCAATGTGTGTAGTGATACCACTTTCAAGTGCTACTTCAGCTTGTTCTGGATTAATAAAGTGAACGTGTGTATCAATACCACCAGCTGTCACAATTTTACCTTCAGCTGAAATAATATCTGTTGTCGCACCAATAATGATATCAATATTATCCATAATATCTGGATTACCTGCTTGGCCAATAGCAAAGATGTAGCCATTCTTAATACCGATATCTGCTTTAACTACTTTATCGTAATCAATAATAACTGCATTTGTTATAACTAAATCTGCAACATAACGGTCGTCACGTGTCACGTTAGGATTTTGACCCATACCGTCACGAATCGATTTACCGCCACCGAAAGTGACTTCATCTCCGTAACTTGTATAATCGTGTTCGACTTGAGCAAATAAATTTGTATCACCTAGACGGATTGAATCGCCTTTAGTCGGACCATAAAGACTGGTATATTGAGATTGCGTCATTTTAAAACTCATTAATCTTGTCCTCCTTTTTTATTGACGTTTTCTTCGCCTTCGTCATGAAATACACCGGCGTAGTCATCATTCTCGTCGGTAGGACGGTAAACGCGACTTTCATCAATTTTGCCATTTACTAAACCACGGAAACCATATATATTACGATGGCCTGCATATTCAACAAGTTGAACTTTTTTCTCGTCTCCTGGTTCGAAACGTACGGCTGCACCAGCGGGAATATCTAAGTGTTTGCCATAAGCTTTTTCACGTTCAAAATTTAATGCTTTATTAGCTTCAAAGAAGTGGAAGTGAGAACCAACTTGTACGGGACGGTCACCAGTATTTTTAACAACAAGTACCGTTTCCGCGCGTCCTTGATTAATTTCGATTTCAGTATTTTTAACTATAATTTCTCCAGGAATCATACTATTGCCTCCTTAGACGATTGGATGATGGACTGTAATGAGTTTCGTTCCATCTGGAAATGTTGCTTCGATTTCAATTTCTTTGATCATGCTTGCAACACCTTCCATGACATCTTCTTCGTTTAGTATTGTTTTGCCATAGCTCATTAATTCGGCTACGGTTTTACCGTCTCTTGCACCTTCAAGTAATTCATCACTGATTAAAGCGAGTGCTTCCGGATGATTTAACTTTAAACCACGTGCTTTACGACGTCTTGCAACTTCTGCAGCTACAACAATCATCAACTTATCTTGTTCACGCTGAGTAAAATGCATATCTATTCCTTCTTTCCATTTGAAAATAACGTTCGTAGTCTTAATGTTAGAACTGTTAAGAATATTGTACAAGCAATATAGTCATACAATTATTTTAAATACAAACTCTAATTGTATTTCTACATGATTAAATTTTGTAAAAGTATTTTGTAAGTTGTAGTAATAGTGCTAGAATTTAAAAGAACGAAGTGTAATAACAAAAGAGTAAGGTGAGTTTGTGAAGTATATTGATGTTTTTTTAAAAAATATAGCGCAAGTTGTGTTTATGAATAACAAATGGTCAGGGGTCCTGATTTTAATTGGTTTGTTTGTGGCTCGATGGGAGATCGGTATAGCGGCTATGATAGGTAGCGTATTAGCGCTCTTATTGGCACCCTTTTTCAATTATAGTGAAGCGGAAATTCAAGATGGCTTAGCAGGGTATAATGCTGTGTTAACGGCTATTGGTTTAGCATTGTTCCTTCAATCTACAATGGTAGCTTGGGTTGTATTGCTAATTGCGACCATTTTAACGTTGCCTATGGGGGCGGCCATTAGAGAATGGTTAAAGCCATTTGGTGTACCTATGCTAACATTTCCATTTGTATTGATGACGTGGTTAGTGTTAGCAATGACAACTCAATTTTCGAAATTAAAAGTGACAATTGATATATTGCCACAACAAGTAAAACATCCAGATATTAGTCATAATCATATCAGTTGGCTAAGTGGTATTACTACGAACTTCAGTGAAATCTTTCTAGTGACGTCTATACTGGGAAGTGTGTTAATTATAATAGGCATCTTTTTGGGATCAATCAAAGGTGGTATATACGCCATCATTTCCAGTATCTTAGCTGTTATCTTTATTGTGGCACTTGGTGGTGACTATCCATCTATTACGAATGGTTTATATGGCTATAACGCTATACTTACAGGTATTGCGTTGGGTGCGATATTTACGACGAAATTAAATACGTATATCGCAGTCATTACAGGGTTGTTATTAACTGTAGTAATGCATGGTGCACTCGCAACGTTACTTGCACCAGTAGGATTACCTGTATTTACGGCACCTTTTATATTTGCTACATGGATTGTGATGTTCGCTGGCAAGACATCAGTTGAAGAAACAAATTAAATGTTATAATAAAAAAACCATCAACCGACCAGGTATTCTGGTCGGTTGATGGTTTTTCTGCAAGTAAGGCACTATTTACTTGCAGAATCTAATAATTTTTTCTTTAAATCTTTACGTTCAAAGTCAAGAGAATAGGGATCGTTTAACCAATACACACCCTCGTCAACTTTAAATGTTTGTCCTTTTTTAACTGCGTCTGTATTTTTCCAAACATCTTTATTTTCGAATGAAAGGTCAGCTCCTTTAGCAACAGGTGTTACGACATAATCACCAGCCATTTCTGGAATTTGTTCCGCAGAAATATCAGCTAAATCTTCTTTTTTAGTTGCACTTTCAACTTTACTTGGCATTTTTAGGCCGAATGAATCGTAAAGTACTTCGCTTCCGTGACCATAAGTTTTACCTAAAACATAGATTTTTTTATCGAAATCTTTGATGATTGAGACAGTAGCATCTTCACCAATGGCATCCTTAATTTCTTTACCATCATCTTTGGTTTTATCTTCCCATTGATCTACCCATTTTTGCGCTTTATCTTCTTTACCGATAATTTTACCTAATTCTAAATGTTGTTCTTTATAATCATGTTTCATATAATCAAATGCGACAGTAGGTGCGATTTTTTTCAATTTTTTCAAGTTTTTGTCAGTATTATAAGTAATGATTAAATCTGGTTTCGCTTTAGCTACAGCTTCAACGTTTTCAGGATCAATTTTCTTAACATCTTTAAATTTATCTTTTAATACTGAACTATCATCAACATTTTTAGCTACAGCTTGAATGTTAGCATCAAGTTCTTTTAAACCACCGGCATACGTTGTACCTAAAACAACGATTCGTTTAGGTTCCTTAGGAATTTTAATTTTATCCCCATCGTCAGTTGTATAAGATTTAGTATCTTCTTTAGCATCATTAGAACGATTATTATCGCTATTATTACCACAAGCAGCTAAGGCTAAAATAAATACTAACGCCACAGCAAATAATTTTCTCAAAATATCCATCTCCTTTTATATGTATATTGCAATTATATAGGAAATTAAAATGAAGCAAAAGGTGAAATAGAATGACATTAGATAGATACGATAAAATTGCGATAGTGCTCATCATAGTATTTGTATTCATTAGTACATTTTCAATGCCGGAAATTTACGAATTAATATTAAAGAGCATTATTGTTCTAGCCATTGTAGTTAATTTAGTTATGAAATTCATTGAAAAGCGTAAAAACAAATAATTTAATATTAAATAAAATTAATGTCATGTAAAAATTACGTTAAGCTATAAATGATATGTTATATATAGTATAAAAATGTTATATAATATTCAGTGATCGGCATAAAATCACTTTGTTATATAAAGGAGTAAATGCATGACTAAGAAATATTTGTTGAGTGTATTCACAGTTGTTCTCGCCATTGTTTTATGTGCATGTCAATCGACATCACACACGCAAGATAAAAAAGCGCAACAAGCATCGCAAAATAAAGAAGCAAACATGTATGCGAAAAAGAAAAGTTCTGGACAAGAAGATTGGGTTGAATATAAAGGTGATGTGGCGCATGTCTTTTTTCATCCGTTAATTACAGATCCTAAGATCGCGTTCACTGGTGAAGCAAATCAAGCAAAAGGTAATAATGATTGGATGATTACTGTTGATGAATTTAAACGTTCACTTGATGAGTTATATCAGCATCATTACATATTAATTGATCCACATGATGCCTATGATTTTAATTCTAAACCTATTAAGAAGAAAACATTAAAGCTGCCTAAAGGAAAGAAACCATTAATTTTATCCATTGATGATATGAATTATTATGATTATATGAGAGGAAACGGCTATGCAGACCGCTTAGTCTTAGACAAATCTAATCACGTTGTATCTGAAACAAAAGGTAAAGATGGGAAAGTAACACAAAGTGAAACGAATGATATCGTTCCGATTCTAAATCGCTTTGTGAAAGATCATCCCGATTTCTCACTGAATGGACAAAAGGGTGTCGTTGGTTTGACAGGATATAACGGTGTACTTGGATATCGTACCAATGAGTTAGACAGCAAAGATTATCATGAGCGAAAAGAACAAGCAATCAAAGTTGCAAAAGCAATGAAACGTGACGGTTGGACATTTGCAAGTCATTCTTGGGGGCACATTGATTTTGTCAATAGTTCATATGATCGTATTGTGAAAGATACCGAACGTTGGAAGAAAGAAGTCACACCAATCATTGGACAAACAGATTTATTTATTTTCCCTCATGGCGCGCAAGATAGGGGCTCTGCAGGTTATCAATATCTAGAGCATAAAGCTGGTTTCAAATATTTAGCGGGCGTAGGTCCTAATAACTTTACTGATATCGGTGAGTATAGTGTATATCAAGATCGTGTTGCTATCGATGGTTTGAATCTCTATGACTTTAAATACAAGTTGAAACCATTTGTAGACCCTGACAAGGTTTATAGCAAGGAAGATCGTAGTTATTTTAAAGGCGACAAAGCGTATAAATAATCAGAAGTCACAGGCACATGACTCATCGCTATGACAAATGACAGCGAAATGAGCCTGGGACATAAATAATATGATGATGCTATTTTGCAAATTCGCAGTAGCTGACTGAACTGAGAAGGCGCTTAATTCAAGCTTTTCTCAGTTCTAGTTATCCTTGCGGGCGGGGCCTCAGCAAAGAGAATTTCACTAAGAAATTCTACAAGCAAAGCAAGCTGGGAGTCGGGGCCCCAGCAAAGAGAATTTCATCAAGAAATTCTACAAGCAAAGCAAGCTGGGGTTACTACGAATTTAAAAAGAATTCTGTCCCACTCCCTTAAATTTGGTTAAATCATTAAAAATTAGTGTTGATCATCATAATAAGAAACAGCATTCTAAGATTATGCGTTATATATAGTTGTAATATCCATATAATATTGTTATAAAAAGTATTGTACAATATTATAAATATTTAAAAAGAGGGGATATATTGTTTAGTAAATTTGTAAAAGGGATAGGCGTCATCATTACGATGGCGCTATTACATACGTCGATAAGTTACGCGAGTGAATCGCCAGTAACGATTGCCAATAAAGAAAAAAATAGTAGCATAAGTAAGAAATATCAGCCTAGTGGTGTCATGTTGACTACAGATCAAGGGCAAATTTTATATCATTACCAGGGAAATCAACATGTTGATCCGGCATCTATGTCTAAAATGATGACCTTATATTTAACATATGAAGCCATTGACAATGGAAGATTAAAGCTTAACGATAAAGTAAAAATTACCAATCATTATGCAACCCTGTCTAATTTACCAAATTTATCATCAGTATCATTGCAACAAGGTCAAGTATATACGATTGAAGCACTAATCAAACAAACAACATTAGCATCAAGCAATGCTGCTGCGATGATATTAGGTGAGAAGATTAGTGGCAATAATGATGCATTTACTAACAAAATGAATCAACAAGCTCAATCATTTCATATGACAAATACAAATTTTGTCAATCCTGCTGGCGCGCAGAATCGCTTGTTAGGTCAATACGCACCATCAAAATTTAAAAACCAAGAATATCCTAAAAGTACAGCGAAAGATATGAACATTTTAATGCAACAGCTTATTTCAAAGCATCCTGAAGTATTGCAAATATCTAAGTTGACACAAGATACACAGCAAGGCAATACGTTTAAGAGTACAAATTTATCGTTAAAAGGCCAACCGCTTTATTTACCTGGTACGGATGGGTTAAAGACAGGTACAAGTAATAAAGGCTATAACATCGCATTAACCAATAAGCAAAATCACTTGCGTTTAAACGAAACGGTCATGAACGTTCAACCTTATGGCGATGAAAATGCAAAATATAATAGAAATCGAATAGGGAACAACATTATTAAACAATATCGCCAAAAATATGAGTACAAGAAAGTATTAACTGAAGGTGACCATGAAATTGATGGCAAGAAATATCATGTTAAGAAAGATTTATATGATATCGTGCCAAAGGATAGCGCTCAGTGGCATATAGCCATCAATAAAGATGGTAAAGCCTATGTTCATTATCATAGGGATTTCTTACCAGGTAGTGACTACCCACGTGTTGCTGCAGATAAAAAATGGAAATGGTTCTAAATGAACGAATCAAATGAAAAATGTCGCTAAGCTTTCAACTTGGCGACATTTTCAAATTATGAAATACCTTAAATAAAGGGCGTTTTAGCTCAGTTTCTTCAAATGGATTTCTCTAGCACCACATATCATATTCACAATTTCATTCGTTACTTTATCAATCGATTGTTGCTGACCATGTTGAATCCAGTTCGTTATAACGCTTAAAATACCCCCAGTTAAAAACTCCCCATATATGGTTACATCTACATAAAATTGACCACTTTGTTTATCAAAGGCAATTTGCTTTTGAACCGCTTTGTAAATTTGTTCATAAAAAATAGTATAAACTTCGCCGTAAAAATTGAGAGTTATAACGCTACGGACAATCGCTTTATTGTTATGAATAAATGTTAAAACATCTCTCATCAATTTCTCAAAAAATTGTCGTGGATTGTCGGGATTAATGTCTGGTAAATATAGCGCTCTAAAATGATCAATCAACGTGCCGACAACGTGATTTAACAAGTCATATTTATCATTAAAATGACGATAAAACGTAGATCGTCGTACGTTGGCTTTGGTACATAAGTCCTGAACTGTAATCTGTTCAAATGATTTCGATTGCAATAGTTCAGAAAATGAAGTAATTAGCGCTTGATGTGTCTTTTGGACGCGTAAATCTTGTTTGTTCAACATCATCACTCCTCTTATCGGACAGTTTAATTAAAATGTCGCTTATGTTACAAACCCACATAAGTGACGCACAATTCTTGGCCTTCCTCATTTTATAATACAGTCGAAGGGTAGATTAATTTCTTTAAGATTACTTATAGTTTACTACTTTTCAATTTAAAAATTAAAAATAATGAACATTTGGGAAGTGATATGTATGTACTATAGTAACGGGAATTATGAAGCATTTGCCCGTCCTAAAAAACCAGAAAATGTCGCGCATAAATCCGCTTATCTTATTGGTTCTGGATTAGCCTCGTTAGCTGCTGCATGTTTCTTGATTAGAGATGGACAAATGGATGGGTCAAAAATCCATGTTTTAGAAGAGTTGTCTAAACCTGGTGGAAGTTTAGATGGCGATCAACTTCCTTTAAAAGGCTATGTTGTTAGAGGCGGAAGAGAAATGGAAAATCATTTCGAATGTTTATGGGATTTATTTCGCTCCATCCCATCGCTTGAAATGGACAATGCTTCCGTATTAGATGAGTTTTATTGGTTAAATAAAGAAGATCCTAATTACTCACGTTGTCGTGTTATTGAGAAAAGGGGACATCAGTTACCTACTGATGGTGATTTTACTTTGACGCCACAAGCGATTAAAGAAATCATACATTTATGTTTAATGAAAGAAGAAGCATTAAATGATGTGACGATTACGGATGTCTTCTCAAATGATTTTATGCATTCAAATTTCTGGATTTATTGGAAAACAATGTTCGCATTTGAACCATGGCACTCCGCGATGGAGATGCGTCGATATTTAATGCGCTTTGTACATCATATTGGAGGATTAGCGGATTTCAGTGCCCTTAAATTCACTAAATACAATCAATATGAATCACTTATTCTTCCTATGATTGCTTACTTAGAGTCCCACGGTGTGCAATTTCAATATGATGTCCAAGTCATGAATATGAAAGTAGATATCACAACAACAGAAAAGGTTGCTCGTGAAATACAACTTAAACGTTCAGGTAAAGATGAAGTTATTCCTCTAACGCCAAATGATTTAGTATTTGTTACGAATGGTAGTATTACTGAAAGTTCAACATATGGAGATAACAACACGCCCGCACCCCCTACAAAAGATATCGGCGGTAGTTGGACATTGTGGCGTAATCTTGCCAAACAGAGTCCTGAGTTTGGTTGTCCCGAAAAGTTCTATCATCATTTACCGGACAAAAGTTGGTTTGTATCAGCAACTGCGACGACGAATAACAAGACAATTATTAATACTATCGAGCACATTTGTAAACGAGATCCTTTAGCCGGCAAGACAGTGACAGGTGGGATTGTTACTGTGAATGATTCTAAATGGCAATTGAATTTTACTGTAAATCGTCAGCAACAATTTAAAAGCCAACCCGACGATGAGGTGAGCGTTTGGATTTACGCGTTATATTCAAACGTGAATGGTGACTTTATCAATAAACCAATCACCGAGTGCAGTGGAAATGAAATTTGCCAAGAATGGTTATATCATATGGGCGTATCTATCAATCAAATTGAAGACCTCGCTAAAAATCAATGTAATACGATACCAGTCTATATGCCATATATCTGTTCTTATTTTATGCCTAGAGCTGTTGGAGACAGACCACTTGTTGTGCCTAAAAATGCTCGCAACATAGCCTTTATTGGTAATTTTGCAGAAACAGAAAGAGATACTGTCTTTACCACTGAATATTCGGTAAGAACTGCTATGGAAGCAGTCTACCAATTGTTGGGCATAGATAGAGGTGTCCCTGAAGTGGTTGCAACAGAATTTGACCTTCGCATATTGATGGATGCCTTATATGAACTCACCGACCGTAAAAATTTAATAGAACTCACCGAACATAACAAAATACAGCAACTCGCACTCAACACTTTCTTGAAGAAGATTAAAGGCACATATATCGAAGCATTGTTGCAACAACACAAGTTACTATAAGTGTAGATACAAATGCTTAATGGCAGAACTCAACCCCCACATGACGGTTACGTTTGTGGGGGTATTTATATTGTTATGTTAATTACTTATATATCGTTTTAAATGTTTAGCGGTTACGGAATTGTTGATATTGAAAATACCATCGGGTTCGCCCGCATAAAGTAATTGACCACCTTTATCTCCGGCATAGGGGCCGATATCAATTAACCAATCCGCCTGAGTCATCATCGTTAAATTATGTTCAATCAAGATAACTGTATTACCTTCGTCAATAAGATGATTAAAACAATCAATAAGGATTGGCAAATCATCTTCATGTAATCCAGTTGTTGGCTCATCAAAGATAAAGAGCTTGTTCGTCACGTCTTGAGTAAGGTAACGACTCAGTTTCACACGTTGAATTTCACCACCTGAAAGGGTATCTAATGATTGTCCTAAAGTCATATAATTGAGCCCTGTATCCGCTAATGCTTGAAGCGGTCGCGTAATACTTGGACTATCACTAAATTTCTCAATGGCCTCATCTACAGTTAATGCTAAAATATCCGCAATAGAATAACCTTCTACTTTAGCTTCTAACACTTCTGGACGATATCTTGTTCCGCCACATAACTCGCATATTTGTGAAAAGTCTGGCATAAACGCAAGTTCAGTTTTTAAGACGCCTTTGCCATGACATTCTGGACATGCACCTTCTGAATTATAGCTAAACATACTTTTTTTAAGACCAGTGTGTTGGCTGAAGAAACTGCGCACATCGTCAAAGATACCTAAATAAGTAAGTAAATTAGAACGATTGGATGCATGGGCAGGTTTTTGGTCAATAAAGATAGCTTCTTGTTCACGTTCAAATCCTGCAGAAATGAGTGAACTTTTACCTGAACCCGCAACACCTGTAACGACAGTCATCGCATGTTTAGGTAGTTCAGTTGTGACATTTTGTAAGTTATTACGACTAATATTTGAAATTTGAAGCATGTTTTTTGCCGTACGCGGTGTCGTTTTGAGTTGATGTTCACGATTTAATGCGCGACCAGTACTCGTGTCCGAAGCGAGTAGTGCGTTGTACGAGCCAGTAAATGTAATATTACCGCCGTTTTTACCGGCTAAAGGACCTAAATCAATAATGTGGTCAGCCGTCTTAATCACATCTGGGTCATGTTCCACAACAAGCACCGTATTACCTTTATCTTTTAAGGATTGAATGATGTCATTAATGCGTTGAATGTCTTCTGGATGTAGTCCAACACTTGGCTCGTCAATAATATATACAAGATCGCTTAGAGGACTATTTAAATGACAAATAAGTTTGATACGTTGTGATTCACCGCCAGATAGGGAAGTCGTTTCCCGTGCAAGTGTTAAATAGTTCAATCCGATATAACTTAACGCTTCTAGTTGTTTTTTGAGTGGCTCTATGATCACACGTGCTTTGTCGGATTTTATTTTTCTTAAAAAGGCTAACGCCTCATCAATTTGTAGGTTTGTGAATTCTGCAATATTTAAACCATTAATTTTACAACTTAGCACAGTGTCATTAAGACGTTGACCATGGCAACTAGGACAGTCATGTTTCGATACGACACGGTCGATGTCTTCCTTAAAACGTTTCTTTTCAAAATTATCATTGAGTAGAAATGAACGACGAAAACGATGGATTAATCCTTCAAATTTCGCAGTCCTTGGCCAATTTGAGGGCGGGTTCTTTAATTTGGTTGGTTCAGTATACAGGAAGGTATCCATTTCTTCTTTCGTGTAATCCTTTAGTTTCTTATCATTATCAAATAAACCTGTATATAAATAACGTTTACCACGCCAACTGTCTGGTCTAAATGAAGGGAATTTAATTGCATCTTCATTCAGTGATTTATCATAATCAAGCAATTCATTTAAATCTATATCTTCAACGTAGCCTAAGCCCGAACATGTTTCGCACATTCCTTTAGGATTATTAAAAGAAAAGATATCAGAGTAACCTACAAAGGGTTCGCCAATACGTGACCATAGAAGACGTACGGACGCGTAAATATCAGAAATCGTACCTACAGTTGAACGAGAGTTACCGCCAAGACGTTTTTGATTGATAATCATAGCAACCGGAAGATGTTTAATTTGGTCAACATCAGGTTTTTCGTATTGTGTGAGTTGATGTTGCACATAACTTGAATACGTTTCATTCAACAATCTTTCAGATTCTGCGGCTACAGTATTGAAGACGAGGGAAGACTTCCCTGAACCTGAACGACCTGTAAATACTGTTAATTCATGCTTTGGAATGGTTACATTTATATTTTTTAAGTTGTTTTGTTTAGCACCAACAATCTCTATGTTAGACATAATTTCACCTCTTAATGAGAAATGTATATTTTAAGGTTCTAAAGGCTTAATTTTGACATCTAAATTAAAGTATTCTTTTAGCAAAGCTCGATAGTTGTCAGAAGTTACGTCGTACTTATCTTTATGATCTTGTTTACTTAGTGTGAGATGTTGTAATGACATCGTAGCACGACCAAATGACTGAGGTTGCGTAACAATCAGTTGTTGCACAAATATAGAATCTGGGTGTTCTGAATTATATTGAATCATATCCGCAAAATCTCCAACTTGTTTGGGTTGGAAACGCGCTTCGTAACGCGTGACCCATGTACCATTTTCAAGCTTTTGAATACAATAGGTACCGTCATGTTCTGTAATCGCACGAAATTCGCCTGTAATATCTGTCACAGGATGAGTAGGGTCGGTATTGGTAATAGGTAAAGCTTGTAAAGGTAAATCTCCAAAACCTACGTCTGCAACATAACTGATACCATCAATTGGGACTACAAGTGACATATGTGAACCTTCTGGACTACGATTGCCATTCGGCTGTTCGACTGTCGCAGACATGCGATATACGGTAAACCCTTTGGCTTCAAGGTAAGTCCCAAAGAAATGATTCATTTCGTAACAGAAACCGCCACGGTGTTGAATAATGAATTTATCATATAAATCATTAATTTCTACGGAGATAGGTATGCCATTTTGGACATTAATATTTTCAAAAGGAACCGTAAGCATGTATTGCTTAATATAATAATTGAGTGCTTCAAGTGTAGGTTCATGATATTTTGAAGAATCAATATTTAAATAGTGTTCGATAGCTTGAATATCCATTAGATGAGGACTCCTTTTTAAGTGCGTTTAGTCATCCATACCCTATAAAAAGTTGAATGACGCATATAAGCAATGAATAGAAAGTGGTTCTAAACACTTGAGTGCCACTAATGTAGCGTGCTTAGAACCACTTTGAGTTTAAATTAAAATTGTAAATAACTTAAAGGTTATAATTCTTGTTTGTTGAAAATGGCTATTGAAATGAAATAAGAAGCCACTAAACAAATCAAACCAAGTATTGCATATAAACCGATGAAGAGGATATCTGTAGGATTTGTTCCTAAATCAGAGAATGAACCTGAACGAACAATGGCAGACATAATAACACCAAAGTAAGTAATAAAGAATAAAATAAGAACGATAACCGATGTTGAAATCATGATGACATTTGAATTTTCAGGACCAAATTTAAATGTTAACGGGAACATGATAGCGTATGTGCCTGCAGCACCAATACCTACTAAACCTGAAATAAGTGTTAACATTAAATTCTGATGTATCGCTAATACTGCAATTAAACCAATAATTAATCCGATAAAGATGAGTATGCCATAAAATGAGAAATAACTTTTAATATAAGCACTACGATGTGTTGGCAATGTTGAAATATAATACATCCACTTAGAATCTTTTTCTCTCTTTAAGTTATCCGTCACTGGTGACAATAAGAAAATCATTGGTAAGAAACATGCCATTGCTGGATTTATAAAAGCGAATAAGAAACTTGCTACAATGGCTACAATTAAATATGTGATAAGTGACTTTTTAGATGCATAGAAACTACTTAAAATTAGACCTTTCATTATTTATCACCTCTCATAATTAATTTTGTTGCGTCATCAATAGTGTTAAGTGGGTGAGCGTTCGTTACACTAGACCAATCCTTGATTAAGATTTGGCGTTGACCTTGTCTCACTCTTGATGCAATGATGATGTCTTGCGGAATGTCTAAATCATCATGCTCATCAACTTCGACAATACCGTATTGTTTTAACAATGCTTCCTTATTTTCTTGAAGGACAACTTCACCATCACGCATAAAGATTAATTGTGTGGCAAGATGTTCAATGTCTTCAGAAATGTGAGATGAAATGAGTATGCCATGTCCTTCTGAAATATAGTCTTCCAACATTTCAATGACTTCTTCACGTCCTGATACGTCCATACCCGCAGTAGCCTCATCCAGAATGAGTAGCTTTGTATCATGAGCTAGAGCCATGGCTAAGGCTGCTTTCATACGCATTCCTCTTGAGAATGTTTTAATTTGCGCGTTAGTTGGTAATTCGAAACGCTGAATGACTTCAAAGAAACGATCACTGTTCCATGTTTTGAAAATATTCGCAAAAACCTTATCCATATCTTTAATTTCGAGTTTATCAGGCACACGTAAGTCATCAAATACAACGCCAATATGCTCTTTGTATGCATAATCCTTATCTGAGACAACTTGATCAAAAAATGAAATCTCTCCAGAATCTTTAAAACGGTTACCAACTAATGTATTAATCAATGTTGATTTACCTGAACCATTCTTACCAATTAAACCAATCACTTCACCAGGTCGAAGTGTTAAAGAAATATCTTTCAAATGGAATTGTGATTTCCTATACGACTTGTTGAGATGTTGCACTTGCAATAGATGTTCCATAATAATCCTCTCTTTCTGTTGATTAGTATTAGATTTAATTCAATTAAAGATTAGTTACGTTTATCATAATATAGATTAATTAATAAATAACTAGGATTTGTAAAATTTACGTACTTTTAACATATAACCTAGGCTGTTGTATGCGAAAATAATGATTAAGAATAATATACCAAGTGTTTGATTTGAACCAGTATCAATAGAGAAGATACCTAAAAATATAATTGCGATCATTAATAATGCGAGGTTAACTTGATAATTTTTGTACATACTGACAAGAGTAATATGACGTTCGCCATCATCCATAAGTGCTAACGTTTTTTCTGTTGCCTTTTTTTCACCTATTTTAGGATAGCGTGAATCGAAACGACGATTGAAAAAGCCCATCATTATTGAAGGTATGATGGTCAATATATACGGGATGATCGCGTATAATACATCAATTTTTGAACCACGGCCAAATACGATTAATAAAAGCGCAATAAAGCTTATAATCATCTGAATATATATGATGATACTAGATTTATTAAAGTTTAAATCGGATTTCTTTTCGTATAAATCGGCATCATCATCTTCAATTGAATTCAAACTTTGTGATTTAAATTTAAGCGCATCTTTTTGAACTTTCCATAAATAAACGGTAAGACCGATGATAAGTAGTGACGAAATGATACAAATAAGTATCCCGAAATGGGTATGCGATAAATTGATATTTGATAAGAAAGTACTAATGCTTCCCATCGAACCGCCAGCAATACCACCAATAAATCCACCGAGTACAAGTAAAAGTAGATTACGTCTTACTTTCATAAATCTCCCTCCTCAAAGATAAAGACATTTTCAACTGGTTCATTGAATATACGCGCAATTTTAACGGCTGTTAAAATGGACGGCATAAAATCATTCCGTTCAATCAAAGAAACTGTTTGCCGAGAGATACCGGCTTGTTTAGCGAGTTGTGTTTGATTGAAGCCATCGCGAGCACGTAATTCTTTAAGACGATTTCGCAATATTCATCAACTCCTTGACTATTACGTTACATTATATTTGTCATTTTGACAATTATATTAGTCAAAAAGACCTGTATTTTTGTCAAAATAGATATAAAAGTAGCCTTCGGGTTGTCTGAAGTTAGACATCCAGAAAGCTTGTTTTACCGTGATTTACGATTCGATAGCACCCATTGTTTTAGATCGTTAAGATGATATTTTGTGACGATGGTTTGATTGACTTCATCCAATGTAATCGAAGATAAAGTGGAGATAAGTGTATGTTCAATTGTATATAATGCATGACTAACTACGCACATTTCTGCTTTTTGGCCTTCCTTTTCACCTAAGAAGGGCTTCAATAATTGCTGACTAGAAAAGATCGCGTCTCGACCTTCTATTGCTAGAAAAACATCATAAAATGTGATTTGATTTAAAGGCTTATTTAAAGAAAAGCCTCCATTTTTGCCTGTAGAAGAATTAACGAGATCTTCTTTAACAAGAGCTTTAATAATCTTCTTTAAATAAGAATCAGAAACATTTAAACGATCACTTAACGCGGTAGAGGTCATCACGCTATGTTTGGGTAGTAGGTTCAACATTAATAGAACATAGACAGCTTGCTCCCATCCTTTAGATAATTTCATAAGAGTCCTCCAATGATAGACGTTCCTTTCATTATAAAATATATTATAAAAATTTTATATATTAAGATTGAAAAATAAAAAGCGTGCATTATAATACTATTTAAAGACAACGAATATCTTAATTATCTTTAATCAATGACTAGGAGATGACATCTATGAATTTACATCAACGTTCGCATTTATACTTCTATATATGTATTATTTTAACGACCCTATGTATGGGCTCTTCTTTTCCAACTGGGAAGTACCTCATCTCAATTGAACACGTGCCACCTATGTTACTAGGCGGATGGCGTTTTACCATCGCGGGATTCATTATCTTATTGGTTTTATTTTTGAAAAGGGGAGCCAAAAACGTAGTACCAACAATTGATCATAATAGTTACAAAGGCTTTATATTTGTCGCCACCATCGGATTATTACAAACGGCTGGAACAATGGGATTATTAAATATAGCAATGTCATTGGGTGTATCCTCTTCAATGTCAGCTGTTTTACTGTTTACCAATCCATTATGGTTAGCTGTTCTTGCGCATTTCATACTGAAAGAGCGGTTAACAATGATTAAAATGGTTGCACTCGTGATTGGTGTGATTGGGGTTACGATATGTCTAGGGTTAGATCGTACATTGTTAGGATGGGGATCATTTGTCGCATTACTTGGTTCGCTATGTTGGTCATGTAATACTGTTGTGACTAAACAATTTAAGTTTGATAAAGGTGCGTGGGTATTAACAGGATGGCAATTATTATTTGGCGGCATCATCATGTTCTTGATTAGCCAATTGTTAGGGGAACGTTATCACATTGAACAATTGAATGGTTGGGGATGGTTATGGTTTTGGTGGCTTGTGTTTCCAGCGTCTATTGGATCATTTGGATTATGGTTTAGTAGTTTGAATTTACGTGGTGCCACTATTTCGAGTAGTTTTTTATTTTTAGTGCCCTTATTTTCAACCATTTTCTCCATTATAGGATTAGGCGAACCTTTCACATTACACATTATGTTAGGCGGATTGTGTGTTGTAATCGCATTGATTGCGATTAATTATTCACCACATCGCTTAAGACATTAAGGTATTAAATGCTTGATAAATCGAATGATCGCACTGCATAGTTCTAGGATAATATTAATTATGAGTTCCCAAAGTGGTTGTTTGGATTTATCTTTTTTAGATTCAGACATCATATCACTCCTATGCTAGTTAGATTAACATAGCGACATTTTGATTGAAAATGTTACATATATGGAAGGTTTTCGAAATACTACATACTTAAAATTATCTTAATATTAATACAATGAAAATATATGAAAACTTGCGAATACTGACTTAAGAAAATCAAAAAATCTGAATAAACCTCTTCACATGGTACCTATTTTTTTGTAAGATAGCACTCGTATTATTTTTGAGCGCGATATAAAAGGAGGTAGCAATGATGAAAGGTAACAGAATGATGTTCTTCATATTCATGTTAGGTACATTTACAGTTGGCATGGCAGAGTATGTTGTAACGGGATTACTAACTCAAATCGCAAGTGATATGAAAGTGTCTATTTCAAGTGCAGGATTATTAATTAGTGTATATGCTGTGAGTGTTGCGTTAATTGGACCATTTATGCGTATATTTACAATGAATGTGCGTGCCAAACGCTTATTACCGATTTTAGTGGCCATATTTATCGGAAGTAACGTGGTAGGTATGTTGGCACCCAATTTTCAAGTATTACTGTTATCACGATTGTTGTCAGCGTCAATGCATGCACCCTTCTTTGGCGTATGTATGAGTGTCGCTGCAGCCGTTGCACCTCGTGGTAAACAACCACAAGCCATCGCATTAGTCCAAGCAGGTTTAACCATCGCGGTTATGATTGGTGTACCATTTGGTTCATTCTTAGGTGGATTTGCGAATTGGAGAGCTGTATTTGGCGTTATGATTGTTCTAGCAATTATTACAATGCTAGGTATGTTGAAATTTGTACCAGATGTATCACTTAGCACAGAATCTAATGTAAAAAATGAATTGAAAGTATTCAAAAATCCACATATTTTAATTGTGATGTCTATTATCGTCTTTGGTTATTCAGGTGTCTTCACAACGTATACCTTTATGGAGCCAATGATTCATAACTTCGCACCTTTTAAAATCGTCGGCCTAACCATCTGTTTATTTATGTTTGGTTTAGGTGGTGTGTTAGGGAACTTAATTACAGGGAATGTGCCAGAACCTAAATTGACGAAATATTTATTCTATACGTTTTTATTACTATTTTTAACTATCGTATTATTTGTCACTTTCGTGCATCATACGATTTTAGCAATTATTATATGTTTCTTATTTGGATTTGGAACATTTGGTACGACACCATTATTAAATAGTAAGATTATATTAAGTGCCAAAGAAGCACCATTACTTGCGAGTACATTAGCGGCGTCTATTTTTAATGTGGCAAATTTCTTAGGTGCCATTATTGGTTCAATTTTATTATCAATCGGTTTACCTTATTTAATGATTACCTTTGTATCAGGGGGAATTATTATTCTAGGTATTTTGATTAATGCAGTTAATTATTTTTATGAAAAGAAACATTTCCAATTTGAAAAATGAAAGTTGAGTTGAAGAAACACCTCTAGTGTCAGTGTGTCATCGTACTGATATTAGAGGTGTTTGATTATATTTAATCAGATTCGAATTTTAATGTTGGTTCGTACATATCGTGATTGAAGTGATGTTTAGAAAATTGACGTAAATCATTTATAAACGTATCTATGTTACGATCTAATTTCTCTTTGGTTCTCACGATGATAACGCGCTTATCGTCAGAGTTTGTTTCGTATTTATCATTATAGATTCTTGCAGCTATAGAAATTTTTGAGATATAATTCTCCAGTGATTCATAGCAATTTAGTAAATCACGAATAGGTTTATTAGATTCTTCTTCATGGTGACTCATAGTACCCAATAATTCTTGAATT
Source organism: Staphylococcus sp. GDX8P80P (assembly GCF_017893095.1). Taxonomy (NCBI): domain Bacteria; kingdom Bacillati; phylum Bacillota; class Bacilli; order Caryophanales; family Staphylococcaceae; genus Staphylococcus; species Staphylococcus sp. GDX8P80P. The sequence continues at coordinate 30,153 of NZ_JAESMI010000011.1, forward strand.
TGATCGTCTAATTTTACAAAAAGTCCCTCCACATCATCGCATTTTTCTAACGTTTGCGGCTTGTTTATTAGAGTATTGGTTTCACTTAAATGAATTTTACTTATTTTAGATGCTTTATAAGCAGTTAAATCTATCATACTCAAAATATCATTTTTATAATCTTCACGTTTTTCTTCTTTCTCTTTAGTGATTTGATATTTAATCCCCCAAAATGTCCCAATTAGCGCAAAGATACCTCCGACAATGGCAGCTAAAAATTCACTCATAATAATGAACTCCTTTTCTAGTGAGAATATTTACATTTATATTGTACACTATTTAAATAATATAAGAGGAAAATTATAGTTCGACTTTGAAGTTAAGAACTTGAGGTATGTTAGATATATCGTTATTGGTAATGAAATCAATTAAAAGTTGTGCACCTTCTTCTTGTATATCTTTAACTACAGGTGCTTCAGCGAACATGTCATAATTACCACCGCCTACAGCACGATAGTTGTTGACACAAATGGTATAAGTTTTATCACTGATAAGTGGTTCATTGCCAACCTTAATATCAGTTACGCGTTGACCAATAGGTTCTCTTACATGAATGGTATAAGTGATACCGCCATACATGTCATAGTTAAAATGCTGTGGTTTCGGATATAAAAATGCATCGTTGATTGTTATTTCATTTTTATCGTTAAGCGTGAAGTAGCTTGCTGATTTTTCTAAAGCGTCTTTAATGCCTGCACCAGTAAGTTTTAAAACTTGGAATGTATTGGGAAAAGGATAATTATTAATAATATCACGCATAGTAATACGTTTATTAAATCCTGCTGCTGAGTCGAAGAGTGCCGTACTTGTAATATCAGCATCACTTTTCTCCAATAACATAACATTTATTAAATTAATAAGTGGATGAGGTTTCATTCGTGCCTCAAATTGATCTTCTACTAACATCGGTTCAGGTAAGGTCGTGATTTCAGTATCTAGCCAGTCTTCTAGATGTGTTAATAGCTTAGAATCTTCCGGTAATAGACTGTATTCTGAGTCTCCCACTACAGGTAACAATTCGCTTTGCGTATCAATAATCTGATTATTGTCGCCAATCGTTAGCGTTACTTTACCTATTTGTGTTGCACGTGTACCAGGTTGAATAACGGCAGTTTCATATTTAACTGTCGCGATATCTCGATGTTGGTGACCTGTAATCAATACATCGATGCTTTCATGGAAACGATGTAGAATTTCGGAAGCCTCATTCTCACCAGTTAAATCTTCAGTTGGTTCCTCTGTATCTATATCACGTTCGAATCCGCCGTGATATGAAACGACGACGATGTCAGCTTTTTCACGGACATTAGGTAATAGTTGGGTAAGTGTTTCAATCGCACTCTTGAAAGTTAAGCCTTCGATATGATGTGGTTGTTCCCAGTTAGGGATATTTTGTGTAGTTAGACCAATCACGCCTACTGTTAGTCCTTCCTTTTCAAAATAATGCACGCCTTTACTTGTAAAAGGTTGTTGTTTTGAGTCTAAAATATTAGCACAAAGCACTGGATGGTTAAGGTTTTGTAGTGTGTCTTTAAGGTATGGTAAGCCATAGTTAAATTCATGATTACCAATCGTTCCCAAATCAAAATTTAAGCGGTTATATATCGTTGTTAACGGTTTGCTAGAGCGTAACTCTGATACTAAATAGTTGCATAAAGGTGATCCTTGTAAGAAATCCCCGTTATCTATTTTGAAGTAAATATCGTCGTTTTTGCTTGATTGTTCGATAAGTTGATTAGCATATAACAAACCCATAGGTAACTGTTGATTCGTCTGTGAGAAATCAGTTGGGAATATGTAGCCGTGAACATCACTAACGATATAAAAGCTAAGTTGAGTCATAAGTACCATCCTTTCATTAATGATAGTTATTTATAATTATAAGGTATGCGTGATAATCAATCATTATTCATATCCAATAATAAATTTATTTTTATAGAAAAAAATTATAGTAAAAAAATATATGCAGAATAGATTTTAAGAAGATTTTTTAGAAATAATTTACAATAACTTAATGATATAAACATATTTTATATAAATTTTATGTTAATTAAATACTATTTCAATTAATATTGTGCTAATCTTATATTGTCAATTAAATTGACAAATTACACGATTTATACATATCGAACGGGGGCATTACAGTTATGAAGCAAATGAAGTATCTTTTAGTGCTAGCTTTAACAGTTATTATTTTTACAGCAGCATGTGGAAATAATAGCTCATTAGATAGCAACAACAAAAGTTCTGACAGCGGTTCTGATTCTGGTAAAGATGGTTACAAACCTAAAGAATTAACAGTGCAATTCGTGCCATCTCAAAACGCGAACACACTTGAAGCGAAAGCAAAGCCACTTGAAAAATTATTATCTGAAAAGTTAGACATCCCAGTAAAAGTATCTGTATCAACTAACTACAATACAATCGTAGAAGCGATGAAATCTAAAAAAGTAGACGTAGGTTTCTTACCACCAACTGCATACACATTAGCACATGATCAAAAAGCAGCAGATTTATTGTTACAAGCTCAACGTTATGGCGTTAACAAAGATGGGTCTAACTCAGACAAATTAGTTAAAGATTATAAATCAGAAATTTTGGTCAAAAAAGATTCTGGAATTAAAGATTTAAAAGACTTGAAAGGTAAAAAAATCGCATTACAAGATGTAACGTCTACAGCAGGTTACACGTTCCCAATTGCGACACTTAAAGAAGCGACTGGCATTAACGCTACTAAAGATATGAATATTGTAAATGTGAAAGGGCATGACCAAGCGGTTATTTCATTACTTAACGGTGATGTTGATGCGGCAGCAGTATTCCAAGACGCACGTACAATCGTTAAAAAGGACCAACCAAATGTATTTAAAGATACTAAGATTATTAAATTAACAGAACCTATTCCAAATGACACAATTTCAGTTCGTCCAGATATGGATAAAGCATTCCAAGATAAACTTAAAAAAGCATTTAAAGATATTGCAAAAACAAAAGAAGGTCATAAAATCATCAGTGAAGTATACTCTCATGAAGGATACACAGATGCCAAAGATTCAGACTTTGATATTGTAAGAAAATATGAAAAACAAGTTCAAGATATGAAATAATATTAGAACATCATTAAACGAAATTGAAGTTTTAATATTATCACAATATATCTAAACTTAGACTAATGAACATTGTAGATTAATAAAAGCAAAGAGGAGCAAGGTCGAAAATAATATTTTTGAGGCTACTCAGCAAATTTGCAGTAGCTGGCTGAACTGAGATGGCACATAAAACAAGCTTTCTCAGTTCTAGTCGTCCTTGCGGGGATAAGAAAACGAATTCGTTAACAATTCTGTCTCACGTCTTTCTTTGCAAAAATAAAGGGTGCTATTTAAATGAGTCAAATTGAATTTAAAGATGTCAATAAAGTTTATCCAAATGGGCATGTAGGACTAAAAGACATCAATTTGAATATTGAAAAGGGAGATTTCGCAGTTATCGTAGGCTTGTCAGGTGCAGGGAAATCAACGCTATTAAGATCAGTTAATCGACTTCATGATATAACATCTGGTGATATTCTTATTGAAGGTAAATCGATTACGAAAGCTAAAGGTAATGATCTACTAATGATGCGCCGTAATATTGGGATGATCTTCCAACATTTTAATCTTGTAAAACGATCATCTGTATTACGCAATGTGTTAAGTGGACGAGTAGGCTATCATCCAACTTGGAAGATGGTGTTAGGTCTTTTTCCAAAAGAAGATAAAGTAAAAGCCATGGATGCTTTAGAGCGAGTGAATATTCTGGATAAATACGACCAACGTTCTGATGAATTGTCTGGTGGTCAACAACAACGTATTTCAATTGCTCGTGCATTAGCACAAGAACCAGCAATTATTTTAGCTGATGAACCTGTAGCGTCTTTGGATCCTCTAACAACAAAACAAGTGATGGATGATTTAAAGAAGATAAATGAAGAATTAGGTATTACAATTCTTATTAACTTGCACTTTGTAGATCTAGCACTTGAATACGGTACGCGTATTATAGGGCTTCGTGCTGGTGAACTTGTATTCGATGGCCCTGCAAGTGAGGCAACCGAAGAAGTGTTTAATGATATTTACGGTCGTAAACTTAAAGATGATGAGAAGCTAGGGGTTGAATAATATGACGACACCTACAACGAGTAAATATGATGAATATTTGAATAAGAAGTTTTCGCTTAAAACGAGTTTTACTATTTTTCTAGTATTAGCTTTAATAATATGGAGTTTCTTATATACTGGCTTTAGTTTTGCCGATTTAATGGTAGGTTTACCTCAAATTGGTTCATTCTTTGGACAAATGGTACCACCAGACTGGGCATATATACATACAATATTGAAACCTATGTTAGATACCATTCGCATGGCTATTGTTGGGACATTTCTAGGTGCGATTGTATCTATCCCAATTGCTTTAATCTGTGCAAGTAATATTGTTAAAACGAAATGTATTTCAATTCCGGCTCGTTTTATTTTAAATATTGTGCGTACGATACCAGATTTATTACTAGCAGCTATATTTGTAGCTGTCTTCGGTATTGGTCAAATTCCAGGTGTATTAGCACTATTTATCTTAACTATTTGTGTTATTGCAAAGTTACTCTATGAAGCACTTGAAACCATAGATCCAGGCCCAATGGAAGCCATGACAGCAGTTGGGGCAAATAAAACGAAATGGATTGTCTTCGGAGTTGTGCCACAAATATTATCAACTTTCTTCTCATATGTGTTGTTCGCTTTTGAAATTAACATTCGTGCTTCAGCGGTACTTGGTCTTGTAGGCGCTGGCGGTATTGGATTGTTCTATGATTCTACTTTAGGCTTATTCCAATATCCTAAAACTGCGATGATTATTCTATTTACATTAGTTATTGTTGTCATAATTGACTATGTAAGCTCGAAAGTGAGGGAACAACTCGCATGACACAAAATAAAGATAATTTAGAACAAAAGTTTCCTATTAAATCAAAAAAGCATAAGCAAAAAATAATTAAAAATTGGATTATTGCAATTGTTGTTTTGGCTATTATTGCATGGGGGTTTGTAGGAATGCCCGCATTAGAATTAAAATCCAAATCCATTGAAATTTTAAAATCTATTTTTCACGGACTTTTTCATCCGGATTGGGGTTATGTATATATTCCTGCTGGTGAAGATTTATTACGTGGATTACTTGAAACGTTTGCGATTGCGGTGATTGGTACGTTTATTGCAGCTATTATCTGTATTCCATTTGCCTTTCTAGGTGCACAGAATTTAATCAAAATTCGTCCAGTAACCGGTATCACTAAATTTATATTAAGTGTGATACGTGTATTTCCAGAGATTGTTATGGCTCTAATTTTCATTAAAGCGGTTGGTCCGGGGTCATTTTCAGGTGTACTAGCTTTAGGTATACATTCAGTAGGGATGCTAGGAAAATTATTCGTTGAAGATATTGAAAGGTTAGATTTCACGTCAGTCGAAGCATTGAAAGCAAGTGGTGCTAACAAGACGAAAACTTTGATCTTTGCAGTTATACCACAGATATTACCATCATTTTTATCGCTTGTGTTATATCGCTTTGAATTGAATTTACGTTCTGCCTCGATTTTAGGACTTATCGGTGCTGGAGGAATTGGTACACCATTAATTTTCGCACTTCAAACACGATCTTGGGACAGAGTAGGTATTATTTTAATCGGTTTAGTGATTATGGTAGCTATTGTCGATTTGATTTCAGGCGCAATACGTAAGCGAATTGTATAGATGAGAGAGTCGAATAAATTTTAAAGTATGTTTAACCGGCTCGGTTTTTCAATGTTTAAATATACCATGGAGATGGGTCAAAGCAATTGATATGAGTGGCGTCCCATTACCATGGTTTATTTTTTATGTTTTAAAAACCCTATGTAATGTGTTTTTAAAAATGATTTTGACTTCATTGTAGGGATGACGAACCTTTTTGACATCGCAGCATAGGCATCACGTTTGTCAGCATTATAACCTTGTCGACGAATTACAACATTGTGTTCTAACTGCTTTGAAACGTTATTGCATTAAGATATAAATTTTAACCATTCATTAATTAATTTGCCATAGTTATGCCTCATATTTCTACAAAGTTATAAACTATCAGAAACTTACAGAGTTGTAATTTTGGGCTTTCTCTCTAAAAATATCCTATTTTATATGTTTATATATAAGTGAGGTGAGTAAATATGGAAAATGTAAGTAGTAATAAATATAGAAACAATGAATTCTATGGTAGTAGAAATGAAAATATTGCATCATCTATAAGTTATTTAAGTGTGTTTTTTGCACCGGTACTATTACCTATTGTAATGTGGATTATTGCTGACAAACCTGTATCAATTCATGCTCGTAAAGCATTATTTAACCATATACTTACTTGGGTTTGCTTTACATTAGCGCCATTAGCATTGATGCTATCTGCTAGTGTTATGGGCAATGCATCAACTAATACAGAAAGCTGGATTGTATTTGGCTCATGGACAATTGCAGTTGTATTGGTGGTAGTAGGCGTTTATTTGTTCATTAAAAATATTATTAGAGGCATTAAATTATTATTAGTTTAGAAGTTATAAAAAAGAGGCTATCGCTTATAGGTTAATACACCTTTAATGATAGCCTCTTCATTTTCATATGCATAAAAGAAATGCTCTAGTAATAAAAGTAACAGATAATTAGAAAAATATAGTTATTGCTTATTTCGAAAATTTACGTCTGAGGCTAATGACACCTACGCCTAATATGAAAGCTATAAAACTGTAAACAAACGTTGTCGTTGAGGCGCGTTCACCTGTCATAGGTAATTCGTGATGTAATGAAGTTTGACTCGTTTCTTGAGAACGAGTTGCTTGTTTACTAAGTGTCGAATTCATTTGTGATTTTGGTGATTGATCTTGTTGTTTAACTAAATGATGCTTTTCAGCATAGCCATTGAATCCCATGTCATTATCTTCAGCTTGGTGTTTAGTAGGGTCTTGTTGAGAGTTAGACTTAGATGTTTGTTTAACTAGACCGTTTTGCTCGACATAACCATTGAATCCCATGTCATTATCTTCAGCTTGGTGTTTAGCAGGGTCTTGTTGAGAATTAGACTTAGATGTTTGTTTAACTAGACCATTTTGCTCAGCATAA
>NZ_JAESMI010000108.1:0-2147 GCF_017893095.1 Staphylococcus sp. GDX8P80P
TGGATTTATTCTTCAAGAAAATACATCAATTTTGATAAGTAGAAATGGTAAAAACATTGTATAGCATTTTACACAGGAGTCTGGACTTGACTGAGTTTTTTATGGAAGAAGTTTTAATTGATGATAATATGGTTTTTGATATTGATAATTTAAAAGGATTTCTTAATGATACCAGTTCATTTGGGTTTATAGCTAAAGAAAATAATAAAATTATAGGATTTGCATATTGCTATACACTTTTAAGACCTGATGGAAAAACAATGTTTTATTTACACTCAATAGGAATGTTACCTAACTATCAAGACAAAGGTTATGGTTCAAAATTATTATCTTTTATTAAGGAATATTCTAAAGAGATTGGTTGTTCTGAAATGTTTTTAATAACTGATAAAGGTAATCCTAGAGCTTGCCATGTATATGAAAAATTAGGTGGTAAAAATGATTATAAAGATGAAATAGTATATGTATATGATTATGAAAAAGGTGATAAATAAATGAATATAGTTGAAAATGAAATATGTATAAGAACTTTAATAGATGATGATTTTCCTTTGATGTTAAAATGGTTAACTGATGAAAGAGTATTAGAATTTTATGGTGGTAGAGATAAAAAATATACATTAGAATCATTAAAAAAACATTATACAGAGCCTTGGGAAGATGAAGTTTTTAGAGTAATTATTGAATATAACAATGTTCCTATTGGATATGGACAAATATATAAAATGTATGATGAGTTATATACTGATTATCATTATCCAAAAACTGATGAGATAGTCTATGGTATGGATCAATTTATAGGAGAGCCAAATTATTGGAGTAAAGGAATTGGTACAAGATATATTAAATTGATTTTTGAATTTTTGAAAAAAGAAAGAAATGCTAATGCAGTTATTTTAGACCCTCATAAAAATAATCCAAGAGCAATAAGGGCATACCAAAAATCTGGTTTTAGAATTATTGAAGATTTGCCAGAACATGAATTACACGAGGGCAAAAAAGAAGATTGTTATTTAATGGAATATAGATATGATGATAATGCCACAAATGTTAAGGCAATGAAATATTTAATTGAGCATTACTTTGATAATTTCAAAGTAGATAGTATTGAAATAATCGGTAGTGGTTATGATAGTGTGGCATATTTAGTTAATAATGAATACATTTTTAAAACAAAATTTAGTACTAATAAGAAAAAAGGTTATGCAAAAGAAAAAGCAATATATAATTTTTTAAATACAAATTTAGAAACTAATGTAAAAATTCCTAATATTGAATATTCGTATATTAGTGATGAATTATCTATACTAGGTTATAAAGAAATTAAAGGAACTTTTTTAACACCAGAAATTTATTCTACTATGTCAGAAGAAGAACAAAATTTGTTAAAACGAGATATTGCCAGTTTTTTAAGACAAATGCACGGTTTAGATTATACAGATATTAGTGAATGTACTATTGATAATAAACAAAATGTATTAGAAGAGTATATATTGTTGCGTGAAACTATTTATAATGATTTAACTGATATAGAAAAAGATTATATAGAAAGTTTTATGGAAAGACTAAATGCAACAACAGTTTTTGAGGGTAAAAAGTGTTTATGCCATAATGATTTTAGTTGTAATCATCTATTGTTAGATGGCAATAATAGATTAACTGGAATAATTGATTTTGGAGATTCTGGAATTATAGATGAATATTGTGATTTTATATACTTACTTGAAGATAGTGAAGAAGAAATAGGAACAAATTTTGGAGAAGATATATTAAGAATGTATGGAAATATAGATATTGAGAAAGCAAAAGAATATCAAGATATAGTTGAAGAATATTATCCTATTGAAACTATTGTTTATGGAATTAAAAATATTAAACAGGAATTTATCGAAAATGGTAGAAAAGAAATTTATAAAAGGACTTATAAAGATTGATTATATAATATATGAAAAGCTATTATAAAAGACATTAGTATTAAATAGTTTAAAAAAATGAAAAATAATAAAGGAAGTGAGTCAAGTCCAGACTCCTGTGTAAAATGCTATACAATGTTTTTACCATTTCTACTTATCAAAATTGATGTATTTTCTTGAAGAATAAATCCATTCATCATGTAGGTCCATAAGAACGGCTCCAATTAAGCGATT
>NZ_JAESMI010000109.1:0-22173 GCF_017893095.1 Staphylococcus sp. GDX8P80P
CGATTTGACGTAGAGCCAATTAAACATGCACTTGTAACAAGCTCCTTTAATTTGGTCAACCTTGCCGGCGGGGCCTCAGCAAAGAGAATTTCATCAAGAAATTCTACAAGCTAGGCGATAACGAAATGAATTGTAGAAATTTTGTCCCACACTCGATGTATTGTTGCAGATTTACTCTGCGACAGCTTCCTCTATAAACAACTGTGCGATATATAAGGCATGACTAGATGCTTCTTCAACACCGATAAGTGTCGTCATTGACGTCGCTCCTTCCATAAGCAACGTATATCGACTCGCAAGATCATGCGCATTCTTCAATCCACTACTGATAGCTAGTTGTTCTAAATATTCTAATAATCGCTTTTTATGTCCTCTTGCGATTTCTTCAATGTTATTATCTGTATCTGCATAATCTTCTATCGCACGTAGAAATAAATCACCCATATATGAGTAATCTTTCAACCATTTACAATGTGCTTTGACCGCACTAATAAAGGGTTGTTCTGGATGATTACTTACATAACTATCTAAATACTCCCAATAGCGTTCTTCCCGCTGTTTTAATACTTCTTCAACAAGATGCTCTTTTGATTCAAAATGATTATATAAAGTCATCGTTGCCACGTTGGCTTCCTGTATAATTTGCTTTAAACCTACACCATTGAATCCATATTCATAAAACAGTCGCTCGGCAACTTCTAATAAATCTTTTTTCTTCTTCGACATCATTATCACTCATTTAAAAATATAATAGTCGTTCTACTTTAAAGTATCAGAGATATTTTCTTCTGTCAAAAGAAGTTTTCTAATTTATTTAAAAAGACCTCATGACGCTTGTCATGAGATCTATACACGAAGGTCTGTCACCTTGTATTTTAAATCATATTATTCATTTTTAAGGGCTTTTTCAATCGCTTTAACGTTCTCTTTCATAAATGATTGATACGTATTTTTATCGTCATCTTGTTGTTTCGTATGTGAGCCCATATTGTAGAATTTGATTGTTTCTGCATTTGTTTCTTTTCTCACTGTCTCTGCAACTTTGTTCGATACATTTTCTTCAGCTAAGATATATTTGACTTTATCTTCTTTAATTTGTTTAACAATGTTTGTTAAATCTTTTTGGCTAGGTTCTTCAGCATTCATATTTTGAATACCTTCTTGTTTGAAATTGTATCTATCTGCTAAGTAACCGATAGAATCATGTGAGATATAAACTGTTTTACCTTCATTACCTTTAACTGCTTGTTTCATATCTTTATCGATGCCTTTTAAGTCTTTAACTAATTTTTTATAGTTATCTTCATAGTAATCTTTATGTTCACTATCTTTCTTAACTAATTCATCTTTAATTTCTTTAGCAAATTTTTGGCTAATGACAGGATCTAACCAAATATGTGGGTCATATTTACCATGGTGATGATGTTCGTGCTCTTCGCCATGATCATGGTCATGTTCTTCACCATGTTCATGCTCATGTTCGTGTTCTTCACCTTTTAATAAGTCACTATTTTTGTCTAATGCTGCTTCTAAAGATAATGTTTTATCTTTGTCATTAATTGCTTTGGCAATCTTCTTAGCTACAGGGTCTAAATTGTCACCTGTGTATACGAATAAATCTGATTTGCCGATATCAACCATTTGTTTTTGACTTGGGTCATATGTATGTGGGTCTACTCCGTTTGGATAAACTGATTCAACATCAACATATTTACCACCGATTTGTTGTGCAAATGATTTTAATGGATAAACTGTCGTCTTAACTTCTAATTTACCTTTATGATCAGATGACTTTTCACTATCGCCTTTGCCACATGCTGCAAGTGATAACGTTAAAACAGCCACGAATAATAAAATAATACTCTTCTTAAACATGTACACATCTCCTAAATCAAAATCGTTACGTTTTATTATTCACATTAAATGGTGTAATTGTCAATGCTAATTTTTAAAATCTTAAAACTCTGACAATAGAAATAGGTTTAATCTATCTTTATCTATTCATTTTATTTTGAAAATGATTATATGTTTCGATATACTTTTCAAATAGTAACTATTACGATTTAAAAACTTGGATCTATTTCCTTTATCATAATCGTTATTTAAAATCATGAATGACATCACTCGTCTCATTCATAGTTAGGAGTTTATTATGGAGATTATTATTGTTGGGGGTTTCTTAGGCAGTGGCAAGACAACGACATTAAATCATCTGATTACAGACGCCTTGGATCATAATTTAAAAACCGCATTAATTATAAATGAATTTGGAAAAATGAGCGTCGATAGTCAACTCATCCATCCCGCTATCCCTATAAGCGAAATTGTGGAAGGCTGCATTTGCTGCGCTATGAAGTCCGACGTATCTCAACAACTACACGAATTATATTTAGCACATCAACCAGATCTAGTATTCATTGAATGCAGTGGTGTGGCAGAACTATTGGCTGTTGTCGATGCCTGTTTGACACCTGTCTTAGCACCAATCACTACAATAAGAAGCATGCTTGGTATTATTGATACGAAACTATATGCGCAATTGGAAACATACCCTAGAGATATTCAAGCGTTATTCTATGAACAGTTAAGTCATTGTTCTACATTATTTGTGAATAAGATTGATATCGCTGATGTCGAACAGATTGCTCGTCTATTAAGACACCTGGAGGTTATTAATGGAGAGGCAAATATACAAGTAGGACAATGGGGCGAATTATCTTTAAATACATTGTTAAACGTGAAACATTTGGATGTTAAACAAAGTGGTACGCTCCATCACGCAATCAATCATCAGTTAATAGAACCACCTCTCTCACAAACGAAAGCAGCGTTAATTGAAAGATTAACCCAACTCCCACAACAAGTTTACCGTGTGAAAGGATTTGTTCGTTTTACAGATCATGAATTGATACATCTAGTTCAGTATGCTGAAGGAGAGATGGAATTAACACCCGTTCAATTTAAATCAGACGTCCCTTTATATTTGGTAGTCATTGGCAAGCAGTTAGATGATATAGCGTTGGTATTATAAAACTAAAAGCACCCAACAGGTCATTTGATGTTGGATGCTTTTAAAAAATTTATTAAACATATCTTAATTATGAATGGATAATAATGCCTTTATCCGTTGTTTCAATGGTTGCATCTTTCGGAGCTTTAATCATTTTCCAAACCCAATAGAAATCACCAGCGCAACATCCTGCATGAAATGTGGCGAAGAAGAAAAAGAGCCCCCGTGGAAACCACCCTAAAAATAACGTCACTATAAATAGCATTGTGATAATGACAAACGGTGCGATACTACTAATTAAAAATGTGAGCGGTGTAAACGTCCCGCCTGGTATCGCACAATAAATCATACCGTTAGCTGCACCGAAGTAGACTTTATTCTTAGGAGAAAATAGTTTGAAACATACGCCGTGAATACACTCATGAATAACAAACATTAGTACAATAAGAATAATCACGAATAATGCATTAACTAACAAAGAATCAAAAAATTTAGGTGCATCCGAAAACTTCATAATAATATAAAAAATGATACCAAAAACGACAAAGCTAATATAAGAATATATAGCTAGCTTATTCGCCAATTGTTTATCTTCTAACAAATTAATTTCTTCCAAAGATAGCGCCCCTTTTGAAAGTTTTGTTACTACAATCGTAATATGTTTTCGTGAAGTTCACAATGCATCGTTGTTTCATTTTTGATTTATTTTACTTTTAACTTTAAAGAAGCACTCTTATTATTCGCTTTATCTTTGGCATACATAACAAGTGCTGTTCCTTTTTTCTGTGGTCTAATGTTAATCGCATATGTTCCTTTAGAATTAACAGTAGCACTTCCTAATTTAGTAGAACCTTTGTAAATATAAACGATTGACCCTTTTTCACCTTTGCCAGAAATCGTTCTTGGCGCCATCTTGCTGACTGTTGGCTTTTTAGGTGCTGTCTTATCTAACACTGTTATTGTTATGATTTTACTTTTATTTTTATATTTATTAACTGTGTAAAGTTGAATTTTGCTATTCGCCAATTGTTTAGGTATTTTCATAAAATATTTGCCATCTACTACTGGCGCTTGCCCTATCTTTTTACCATTCACATAAGCATACATCGTCATTCCTGAAGTAGCTTTACCTCTTATTTCCGTTGAAAAGTCTGCAACAGGATCTGCTGAAAATGATTGTACATTCTCTGTTCTTTCAACTTTAAATTGACCATTTAGTTCGTTGTTAGCGAACACAGGATTATATCTCATTTCATTACCATATTTATCAGCAGCTAATATTTGATTTATGTTCACAACACCTGTCTTAATATAATCCGGAAGTTTAAACTGGAATTTAACTTGCCAGTTACCATTGTCCAGTAGCGTCAATGTTCTTGTAGAATGTGTAAACTGCATTGGAATGTATTGGTGTGTTCCTCTTTCATAGCCATATGGTTCAACTGTAGACATATCCGCACTTGCAAACATCAAATCACTTTCCTCTTCAATCTCAGCCGTAAGCGTCACAATATCATTTGGATTATACACTTTCTTATCTAAGTTAATGTTCACCACTTTTGGATCATCATAGTCTGCTTTACGTGTTGATGAAGCATCAAATGCTGAACCATCATAACCACCTAACGGATCTGCTGTACTATCATTGATTACTTTAATTACAATATGATTGAAGTTACTCTCAGAGTTACTATCATAATTATCATTCCAACAATTGATATCTAAATCAAATGCCTCATCCACCATTTTATCTGGTAATTTAATTTCAATTAATGATTCCCAGTTGCCATTAGGTTTCTTGTAGAATCGAGTTGTACGTCCTATGTAAGCTGTTCTATCAAAATAATAAGGCGGGTCCATTCCATTCCAACCACCTAATCGATGAGAAAAAAGTTTAGCTTCATTGTAGATTGGTTTAACAAAATCTTTATTATGTTCCGTATATATTCTTACTGTTTCACCCGGTTTATATGTTACTTTATCTGTTTCTATTCCTAATATACCTTGATACGTAGTATCGCCATGTCCATATTTGTAAGTGCTATTTCCCTGTATATAACTCATTCGTTCATCATTATATTTTTTAATTCTTCTAATTTCTTTTTCTTGATCACTTGTAGCATTAGATGAAACTGTATATTTTCTATTCACTTTAATTTGTGGTGTCGTCGCTTTTGGTGCAACGATGTTCTGAAGTGATTTGTTTGCATTACTATTGTATTTGATTGGTGTGTTTACATTTTTAGTATTATTTGATGCAGTATTTAATTGTTCTTGCTTAACTAATTTTTTGTTATTTATTTCCTTAGTAGGTGCGGTTGTTACCTTTGTTGATTGTAAATTACTAGTGCTTTTTTGTATTTTTGAAGTGTTGACTTGTGGTGCATCACTCTTAGGAATGATTGATTGTTTTGAAGTCCCCACATCTGACTTAGTTAATGGTATATGCTGTTTTTGTTGTGTTGCATTTACATTTGTATATGTTTGTTGCTTATTTTTAACATTATTTAGACTGCCAGTAGTCTTATTAATGTTATTTTGAACTTTACTATTCGTTTGATTTTGTTGAACTGAGTCTTTTGACGTCGCTAGTTGATTATTTATTTTATTCTCAGCCGCAAAAGCTTTCTGCTGATTATCACCTAGAGTATGTGTAAGCATGCCTACCGCAATCATGCCTTGGCAAGCAATGAATGTCTTAATTGTCGTTTTGACTAATCGTTTTTGAATATTTTCTTTCATCTACCTATCCCCTTAATTTTTTATATTGTCCTAATAATCCCACTCTTCGCCATCCCATTCAGATGTGCTACCATCACTTTTCTCTACTATAATTGCTCGATGGGCTTTATCTTCATTTTCTTTACCATAATTAACTCTATAACTGAATTCACCTGCATCGACTGAGTGTATCCAATCACTACTATCTAACACATCATTCGCAATGGCTCTTGCTTCACTTGTACTTGATACTTCATCACTATCGCTATCATCTGAATTATTACTTGGTAATTGATCGACATTCTCTATAGCTAATACCATGCCATCTTTAATTGTTACTAAGACACTAAAATCATTATCTTTGTAAGTATCATAAATGAGCGTATTGCCTTCTCTATCGTCAGGTTCACCGTAATGTTCAATGTAGTCGTCTTCCGTTATATTACTTGGTGTGATAATGACTTGGCTCACATCATCGTGTTCATCATATAAAACAGCTATATCTCCATACTTTTCATATGTACTACCTTGTAAATAGACTGTGCCATTCGATTGTCCGTATTTCGTTTCAACACCTGAGCGACTCATACCGTTGTATATTTCTGCATAGCCGTCTTTAGAAGGTGCTTTCGTATAGGCTTGGTCAAATGCATCACTAAAAATATCAATTTGCGCTCCTTCAGAACTACTATCTGAAGTATCTGAACTTTGACTTTGTGTCGTATCATCAGAACTGTTATGACCAGTTAATTGATGATAAGCAAAATAAAGCCCATATACGAGTAAACCTAAAATAACGACTGCAAGTATGGCTAATAACACGTTTCCAAACCCAGAACGCTTATTTTGGCTATTATCTTGATAATGATATGCGTATCGATCATTTACTTCTCTATTTCTGGCAATTCTATTGTGATTACTGTATTGGTTATTTGGTTGATGGCTATGTTGATTATTTCGTTGATTACTTGATTGATTGTCATGTTGGTTGTTCGGTTGATCACTTTGTTGATTGCTTTGTTGATTGCTTTGAGCATCATGTAGCTTAGTCCCACAGTTATTACAAAATGATTGATTGTCATTGATTTTGTGTCCACAATTTGTACAGTATCTCATTTAGCACTATCTTCCTTCCATTTCTAGATAATCATTTTGAATTTGGTTTACTTGATTAAGTCCAGATTTCATTAATATAAATACAAAAATCCATGCAATAATGATTAGGAAAATCATTTTCAAATTACTACTACCTAAAACTGTTATATCAGTGTCCCAAATACAATGGAGAATTACAGATACAAAAAAGAAAAATAGAAAACGTTTATCTAAAATATTAGCCCAGGTAAAATGACGCGCATCTTTAACAATAACTGCTGCCGCACCAATGATAGCCGCCCATACTAAATGACCACCAATTGCTGACCAACCTCTTAAAATAGTAATATCCATAATCTCAGTTAAATCTGGTGTACCAGTACTCAAAATCCCATAATTCAAGATATATCCTGCTGTTTCAAATACAGCAAAACCTGCGCCTATAGAAGCACCAATCAATAGACCATTTAGTATCTTGTTTGTTTTAAGATAGTTAATAAATAAGATAACTATAATGGCTTTACCAAGTTCTTCAACTAATCCTATTAAGAACGCGTCAGTAATCGTCATGATTCCATAAGTTTCTAATTCATCACTAAAAGAGACAAAATGATACAAAATAATCGTACTTAGTAGCGAGAACACCCCACCTATGAAAAACATTTTCAATACTTCAAAGAAACTAATATTCTGAAACGCATTAGATTCATAGAAAAATATCAGACCTGAAATAGGAACAATGAGTGCACCTATAAAGATCAATCCAGGTAACGCATTCGTATTCGCAAATGTATTAACTAAAATTAATAAGACCATAAAAGTGATACCTAAAGCTAAAAACACACGTGAAAAGACCCATGGCTTAGCCCATTCTTGTGATACATCTTTAATGTGTGGTGTCGTATTTCTCGTACCAGCAATAAAAATGTCATCAGATTCATGCTTAGCATGAGATTTGAATACTTCTGAAAACATGTCTTTTAAATTTAAACTCAACACTTCTTCATTACCGGCGATTCTACCAATTGATTTCGTTGTATTATTAAATAAATTCTTTGCCTCATATGCTAAATTCATATTTTCTGTCATTTCGACTTGTTGATTGTTATGAATATAAGCCCCTTGCATTGTCTGATTATCCGTATGTGTTAAATCATAGCCACAATGCGTACAGAACTTGTCACTCTCATCTACCTTTTGATGACAAGTAGGACACGTTAAAGACGTTAAGATGTCCTCTTGGTCCATGGCTTTCAAGTTATCAGTCATTAAATCATGACCACAATGCTGGCAGAATTTATCATCACGATTGACATTACCACCACAAGCTAAACATTCCATTTAGTTGCACTCCTTATTTTTGATTATTATTAATACAAATATTTTAATTTATTTTTCATCAAAATACTATTTGTTTTTAAAGAATTTACAAATATTTATAATATATAATTAATAGGCGTTGCTATATTGAAATATTATTTAATTACAGTAGTCAAATATTTAATTAAAAGGTAAAATTAATTTATTATTTTCAAAATAAGGAGTATTATATGCAAAAAATTATTAACATATTAATTATTTCAATTCTATCCGTTATTCTAATTGGGCTAGTTGTATTCGGAGTGAGCTTTGGTAAAGATATCTTAACTAACGCTAATACAAAAGCACATAGTGCAAATAAAAATCAGAACAATGATAATAAATCTAAAAAAGAACAGAAAAAAGAAGAAAAACAAGAGGATGAAACGATGCAAACAAACATCAATGAATCAAATGGGAACGATACTACTGAACAAACTACCAACGCTCAAAGCGCATCTACTGGAGTAGTATCAAATACTAACGCAACACAAACACAACAAGGAAGTGTAGCCCAACCAAATTCAGGCACTGCAACATCTATAGAACATCAAGGATATAAGATGAGTCAACAAGAACTAGATCATTTATCTAAAGCGGAACAAGAAGGTATTGGATATAATCCAAATAACCCTAGAGGCGACGTCGGTGGACCAGGTATGTCAACAGCTCATGATGGTATTGGTAATGATGATGAAGATGTAGAATAATAACCATTAAAATTAAAGGCAGGAAACTAATGTGATGCAATACTCACATTAGTTCCCTGCCTTTTTACTTTATTGTAAGGTTGATGAATAAGTACTAAATCGATATAATCCATATCAAGTCTTTGAAGTGAACGTTCTACCGATTTTAGTGTATCTTCATAATTCACATTTTCTATCCAAACTTTTGTCGTAATAAATAGTTCTTTTCTATCAATACCAGAAGCTTTGATACCTTCTCCAACTTCTGTTTCATTTTGATAACTTTGCGCAGTATCAATATGTCTATAGCCAACTTTAATTGCATTTTCAACCGCTTCTTTAGTTTCTTCTTGAGGAATTTGATACACACCAAAGCCTAACACTGGAATTTCAACGTCATTTTCTATTTTTTAAAGTTTCCATTATTTCAACTCCCTAAATTTAATAATCTCACTATAAACTATGGAGTTAACTCTATGGCAAGCGATAAATTTAAAAATATTGATATGAATTTGTTTGTTAGTTGGTTAAATGTAGGCTGCAACTACTTAATAAACCCTCTGATTAATGATGCTGTTTTTATTACAATAATTACTCGACCTATTAAAATGAAATAGCTTTTGGAATTAATTTCTGATATAAAAAACAAAAATTGCAAAGCGTATTTACCATTGTAAATTGCTTCGCTATTTAAGTTTTTCATCCTTATATAAAATACTAAAGTTCTTTTGAGAGATCTGCATTACGCGCTTTTATGGATGGTGTATACTTTAATAAATTACCAAACAGATTACTTTTCATTAATGTTCTTCTTAATTTAATACTGTTCTCTCTTTTTTGTACTTCTTTTTCATTTTTAGATACAAAATTTCTTCTGCCTGTTGTCGCACCTTGTTTTTGAAATTGTTCAACTTTTGGTCTTAATATACTTTCCCATTCATTTAACGCATACTCTATATTATCTGGATATTTTTGTAATGCTTTTCCTAATAGATTAGCACCACCAAGTCCTAATGTTGCGCCCATTCCTGAATAGAGTGTTGGACACCATGCTGAGTCACCGACTAGTATGACACGACCTCGATGCCATGATGGCATTTTTACTTGGTCAGTTGTGCTAAATATGACGTTATCAGCTTGATCTAATTGCTCCAACGCAAATTCCATATATTTACCATAAGGTTTACCAAATACTTCTCTAATTCTTTCACGTGGATCTTTTTTTCTTTCCGCTTGTGGATTATCAGCTTTATACGTAAATAATATGGTTGCTGGATGATCTTTAAACGTAAATATAGTAAATGATTTATTAACTTCGTGCAAAATAACGCCTTGATCTATTTTTAAATCAGGTGAGTTTTCAGTTAGTTGATACGCACAAATCATATAATCTAATTCTTTAATATATTGTTCATGTGGACCAAATGCTAATTCTCTTACTTTAGAAAATACCCCATCAGCACCTATAACAAGATCATAAGAACTTTCAGATTTCATATTAGTTTTAAGATTTTTAGTAGTCACCCTTACTTCAGATGAATTTTGCCAAATAGTATCTGGCACTGTATCAAATAATATTTCGATATCATTTGGCAACGCTTTATAGACAGCGTTCTCAATATCGCCACGCAACATCATCCATGGAGCAAAAGATCTCGGAATATCAGCAAATCCAAGCGTATAACCTGTTATACCATTTCTATCTATTGAGAAATTAACAGAAGTAGAACTACGTCTATCATGTAAGAATTGAAGTGCTCCTAAATCTTGAGCAGCAGATCTACCAAGTCCAAATAGCGCCAAGAAATAGCCACCTTTACGCCGTTCTGAGGCTTTCTCAATGATGACAGGATCCCATCCTGCTTTTTTAAAGCTATTGCTGAAGAAATACCACTAATTCCTAAACCTACAATTAATACTTTTTTACTTTCTTTATTTGTTTTGTTATTTGACACATTATTAGACATGTTACATTCCCCCTGTGTGTCTAATAATATTTACGAGTAACCTGTTATACAATAATCAAAAACCATCAATCTGTATGTTTAGTAACAAAAGAATAAAAAATGTTGCCAAAAGCACAAACAATCCTAAGATTTTTTTGATAGTTCTATGACTAATTGTTCTAATGGACCTGTGCTCATGAGTGTATATAGATGATGCATGATTTCTTCTTCTGGAATTCTTTCTGAATCTAATACCCAATATTTAATTGTAGTTATGATAGCTCCAGAAATGTAACTGTGAAAATATCTAAAAGGTATATGATTGATGGTCATTTTATTATTTAAAGCAATTAATAAGTTTTGTGAAATCGTATCTGATAATTTTTCTTCTAATTTACTTTGCCTTTTTAGATTAAATAATACTTCATATAATTCAATATTATTTAAAACAATTTTAATGATGCTATTTGGTACATTATTGATAATCTTATTTAAATCACTAAACTCATTAATTTGTTGATTAGCTAATCTATCATAATCAATATTTGCTTTCATACGTTCAATTTCTTTATCTTCTAAGTGACTTAATAAGTCATATTTATCCATATAATATTTATAAAATGTAGCACGGTTAATATCCGCTTCATCCGCAATCTGTTGAATTGTTATTTCTTCTAAACTATATTTTTTTAAAAGTTGAATAAAGCCCTTCTCAATACTTGTAATCGTTCGTTTTACTCTACGATCCATAAACTCACTCCCTATATATTAAATAACGACAACACTCTGTCTTATATTGTTGTTTAACATTCACATTTGACGTTATTGATTATTGAATCTCCTTATCTGCCTATTATAATAACAAATAGAATGATAAACAACACGATGTTGTTAAATGAGGAGGAGATTTTATTGAAAAAGAAATTAGTTTGGTTCATCCCTATTGCAATCGTATTAATTCTAATGATTTTAGCAACTGCTTTTTATCCTGCATATAATCCGAAACCTAAAAATATACCAATAGCTATACTAAATGAAGATAAGGGTGTTGAAGTTCAAGGTAATTCAACTAACATTGGTAAGAATCTAGCAGATAATTTCAAGAAAAGTGATAATAAGACGTTGAAGTGGGAGACCGTAAAAAATAGAAATGAACTTGAGCAAGGACTAAAAGATAATAAATATATTGGCGCTATCGTCTTTGAAAAAGATTTCTCTAAACATGCAATTAGTCATGCTCAAAGTAAAATTATGACTGAAAAACAACATGAGGTTAAAGAAAAAATCAAATCTGGTGAACTGTCATCACAACAAGTTAAAGCAATGCAAGAAAAAATGGGTAATGGTGATCAAGAAATACCAAAGCCAAAACAAGCTCACATAGAAACCATCATTAATCAAGGTAGTCATGCTCAAGTATCAAACATTGCTCAACAAGCATTAAGTAAAATTACAGAGAATCTTAATCATCAGATAAGTAAGCAAAATGTTGGGTTATTAGCAAAAAATCAAATAGATTTACCAAGTAAGCAATTTAATCAATTTGTGAATCCTGTCGAAGTTAAAACAACAACTTTAAATGAAGTTAAAGATCACCAAGGTAATGGAAATGGTGCTTCAGCAATGTTTACACCAATATGGTTTGCAGCAATGATTACCGCAGTGCTATCATTCTTTACCTTTAAAAACAGAGAAAAATTAACATCACATAAAGATAAATTATGGTTTACAAGTAAGGTTATCTTATCAGTAACAATAGCTGCTTTCGCTGGTGCATTTGTCTATGTCTACTACACAGGTGGAGTATTGAACTTTGATTTTAATCACCCATTAGATACAGCATTATTCATAGCAATTGCAATATTAGGATTTGCACTACTCATACTAGGATTAATGGTATGGATAGGCTTTGGTGCTATTCCAATATTTATTATATATCTGTTCTTCACAATTCAAGCAGTGATGTTGCCTAAAGTCATGTTGCCAAAATTCTATCAAGATTGGATTTTACCATGGAGCCCATTCTATCACTATGTAAATACTTTAAAAGAGTTACTATATACTAACTCTGGCTTAACTATGAACGGCGCAATATGGATGTTCATTGCATTTATCATATTTGGTTTAGTATCACTAATTTCTGCCGTTTATGTAAAAAAAGCTAAATAACAAAGATACTTAACTACTTTATCATCGTTTATATTTACTCAGAAATTGCTTTAAAACTACATGTCGATTCAAATATACTCCTTAAAGATGGGTTAAAACCTAACTTTATGGAGTATATTTATGTAACTATTTACTATTTTTCAGTTTTATTTATGATACGTTCTCTACGTATTGAATGATGATAAGGTCTTACTTTTTAACTAGTCATATACTTGATCAGACAACGTCTCCTTCACCTTGTGCTTTAACTACCTCATCAATAATAAGTTGATTTATATCTTTGTTCCAAAGATAGGGTTTTGTCAGTATATATGACCCTAACGTTTTGATAGAAAATGCTGTTTCGATGACTTTTAATTGTTGAGATCTTACCTCCTGTTTCACTGTACGGTAAGGTAAAAATGAAAATCCAATATTATCTAATAACAATGATTTAATGACGCCAATACTCCATAACTCTGTTGTTTTATGGATATCTAATTGGTAATCTCGCACAATTTGTTCAAACATGTTTCGATATACTGATCCTTTTTCATTAATCACAAAATGATTGTATTGCTTCTGCTTTAACAATTCATCAAAATGGTCTGGCGCCTATGCATGCGCAACGACGACAATATCCTCTTCACAAATCAATGTGGCATTTAATTTGTCATGATGTACGCCGTCATTTAAGACGAAAGCTATATCTACTTCATCCTCAAGTAATTTTTGATGATTCATACTGCAACTATTATTTTGAAGATTAATATCGATATGAGGATAGTGATGAATGATATTTTTAATCGCTTCACTCAACCCCGTCAGCATTAATGATTCAGGTGCTGCTATTCTTATCGTACGCATCAAATTATTATGCTCAGACACTTGTTTAATCCGTTGCGATGCATCATAAATTTGATTAATCATCGGTAGGATATCCTTTAGAAATGATGTCGAAAGTAATTGTTTATGATTATAATCAAACAACTTTTGGTTTAACGTTTTTTCTAATAGTTGAACTTGCTGAGTCACATTGGATTGCGTGTAATTCAGTAATTCAGCCGTCTTAGTATAGCTCCCTGTTTCTAATAACGTCTTAATAATTTTTACTTGTCTCATTTCCATGATGTAACCTCCCTATGTATTACTTATATTAATTCATCTATTATTAACATTAATTTTACTTATATACATATCCTTACTATAATAGCACAGAAAAGGTAGGCGACTAATGTGTTTTCTTTCTTAATCTATGTCTTTGTAACTTCAATCACACCTGGTCCAAGCAATTTATTTATGATGAACACGACAAGAATATATGGATTACGTGGCGGTAAGTCTTTTATAACAGGTATTCTTTCTGGATTTGCTTTTCTAGGCTTAGTGTCCTACATTGCCATACTTCTATTTAGCCAGTGGATTACTTATATCGAGACACCCCTTAAATTCTTAGGATTTGTGTATTTAATTTATCTAGCTTATAAAATTTTAACTTCTACTAATAAAGGAACCACTTCCAATGCCTATCACAGCTTTAAAAGTGGTTTTATTCTTCAAGTATTAAACATGAAGTCATTATTATTTTTTATTACGTTGATTGGTGCGTTTATCATACCGTCAGTCACTGGTTCAACATCAATTCTAATCTATTTAATGATCAGTGTATTCATAGGTTGGGCTTGTCTCTTAGTTTGGGCATTTGCCGGTAGTGTATTTAATGACTGGTTAAACAAACATCAAACTTCTTTTAATATCATCATGGCATTATTACTTTTATATTCAGCTATTTCAATATTCTTTTAAAATAATTCGCCATAAAGTAATTACTTATCTTCATTGCCAAGTAACGTATTCAAAGTTTCGATGACGCCGTCTCTATCGTTATCAATCGAGATCAAATTCGCTTTACGTTTTAGTTCTGGATAAGCATTGTCCATTGCAACTTTATATCGTGCATTTTCAAATAAAGGGATATCGTTTAGGCCATCGCCAAATACAATGGTTTGTTCGCTACTGATATTTAATAATTGTTGTAGAAAGCGAATCGTTTTTCCTTTATCGACATCTTTGTGTGTAATGTCTATCCAATTCTCTTCTGCAGCAACGATATAGAGATCATCCTCATATTTGTTTAAACTTTTAACATGTTCAAAGCACTGACCTTGTATGTCAAAAATCGTAATTTTCAGCATATCTTGATCTATCGTATTTAAATCTTCCACAAAAGTTACTTTCTCATATGAACCTAGAACCATGTGTCTCTCTTTTTCAGAAATATGATTTTCCGCATAAGCCATATCTTCAGTACAAACAATCATTACTAAATGCTTATCAATGTGCTTAATGCGCTTGATTAACTGTAGGCCAAGTTGATTACTAAATGTCTTCGCATAAATATTCATATCATTGATTTTAATTCGAGATGCGCTATCCCCAATGATAAACACATCTTGCGTCAAATCTCCCACAATCGCATCCACGCGTTCATTTTGCTTTCCCGTGCAAAAAGCAAAGCGAATACCCTTATCCTTTAACTCCGATAGTAAACTTTGAAACTTCTCACGATTGAAACTACTCTCTGAATTTAAAAACGTCCCATCCATATCAGTAACGACTAGCTTAAACATTGTAATCCCCCATTTATTGACTATATTTAGCAATAATATCATCTAAATACGCTTCAAAATCTTTTAATCTTATAATATCATGTATTTCACAAATCACTTTCTCAATACTATTAATATTTCCGTTATTTCCAGATTTATAAGGAGCTATGTTATTCTCAGATATCGCGCCACTTTGCCCTTTAAATACATATATTGATGGCGCAACATCTTTTTTAAAGTTAATACCTTCTTTATCACAAATACTTTTGAATAAAGTTTCCCATTTATCAATACTTCTCAAAATAACAATTGTTTCTTTGTCATCTAAGATTTTTTTAATAAGAATTTTTGCACTCAAGTTACTACTTTCTAGATTCTCTATTTTTTTAGCGAATTACTATCAAATGATCGGTAAGGGATGAATTCAATATTAGAAATTTTAATATCATAAAGCGCCTTTTCAAATTCTTTTTCAGATTGATACCCAAGCGATTTAGCCTTATTTATTTTGTCAAAAATCGAGAGATAATGTTTAATAGCAATCTTATATTTTGATTCTGATCCACTAAAAACTTTTGAATAATACTTTGCTAAATAATATGCAACTAAACTAAAATCTTTATATGTACTCACTTTTTTTGATTCATTATTATCTTTTTTATTCGCATCATTATTCTCTAAATAATATTCTAAATTCTTTCTATCTGCTTTATACATTTTGTATAAAGTTTTCAATTCTTTCGAAATAACATTCTCTTTAGATAAAATGTGATCATAATAAAATGTGTGCAACTTTTCTTTATCATTTAAATCACCTTGATAAACCTCTTTGGAATCAAAGTGTACTTTCCTTGAACTATTTTGTTCTATTTTTACTTCTTCTTTAATATATTCACCTACTGTATCACATTTCTCTGATGCTTGACTTTTCATATGAGTTCCAGGATTAAGTAATCCAACAATCACCTTTGCTTTTCCTATATCTCCTAAAACATGATTAGGAATTCCCCAATGAATTGCTTTCGATTTTTCATTTAATTTATCCTTTTTATTTATCCAAGAAAAATTTTTTACATTTTCTGGATGGTCATACAAATATTGATATTCTTCAGCTTTTATTTTTATTTCACTTTTATCCCAAAAATTTTCAAATTCGTTCCACAAATTTTCATTCATTTATATTCTCTCCTCTGACTTTATTTTCAAATATCTTATGATATTAAATTTTCATAATATATATCATTTATGTATTTAGTTAAACATTTTAAACGGTCATAAAATGACCTTTTAATATCATAAGATATATTTCGAGGTGAGATAAATTTGAAAAAAGAAAATCGTCTTTTATATATTTTTTCATTAATGATTAATGGAGAGACTATAAATCGCGCTAAATTGCTACGTAAAACACAAGTGAGCGTTAGAACATTAAGAAGAGATATAGATGTTATTAATGAATTTTTTGAAGATTTTGATTCTCCGTGGGGTGGTGTTAATACTGAAATAAAGTTGAAAGATAACAATAATAATGCATTTTATTATCTAGAAAATAATACTTTTACTAGCGATGGTTATGCCACATTAGGTCTGTTGTTAAGTATAAAAAGTTTAACTCCTAAATTACATAGAAGTATTTATGAATTATTTGAACAGCTTATATCAAATAGTAAGACTGAAAATATAAAGACTTTGAAAAGCGTTTTGAATCATTTTTCTATACGTGAAAAAGCATATGACAATATTTTTCCTGGTCAAGAACTAATGATTTTACAAAAAGCAATAGCAACTGGAAACATGATTGAGTTCAAAAATAAAGATATAGAAAAGCATATGTTTGTAACACCACATTCTTTAATATATATGAACTATGACTATTGGTTAACTTATGAAGAAAACAATACTTTTTATGAAATAAAAGTTCGTAATATAACTGACCTTCATATAACAAAACAAATTTCAAAGAAAAAGTCTGAATCAAAAGAATTAGTCAAATTTAGAGTTCAAAAAGGAATAAGTAACGAACTCAAACAAATATACAACGTCAAAAATATTCGTGCATTAAATAATGAAGAAGCAAAGTTTGTAGAAAATGGGTGTGATTGGCTTATTTTTGAAATTGCTTGTACTAAATTAGATGCTTATTATATCGCCTATCAACATGCGTCACTCGCACAAATACTTGCACCCCAAACATATGTGGATAGTTTTTTAGATAGAATGAAAGAAATTTTTAATCAATATAATAATACTAATTAAAATTTTCAACTTATTACAAGGAGACAGAAAAATGGGAAGAATAATTAAAGTAGGCGACGGCTTTCTAAAATCAACACTTACTCATGCCATAACAAATGCACAGTATGGAGATACAATATTAATTGACAATATCAATCATAATAAAGAGGCAATGTCACTTTTTGAAATACCAAAAGGTATGGATATAAAAATCACAAGCATCGATAGCGAAAAGAAATCTTTAAGTGGATTTAGATTTCTAATTAAAGGAAATTTATCCATATCGAATGTCACTCTAAATTCGCAAGAAAAACATATAGTTTTTGATATTGATCAAGGATCTTTAGAGCTTGATGATATTTCTTTTTATAAAATGTTTAGTAAATTTCATAAAACAGCAATTTTTAATAATGGTGGTAATTTAATCATTAAAAACTCCATTACACTTTGTCCATATTGCACTAATGGAATGGTTGAAATAGAAAATAGCACTATTTATGGAGGAACTCTTTCGATTAATAGTAAATGGAATATATTTAATTGCAAGTTGTACAATAATTATTTTAAATATCAATGGAGTATAAAAGAAAATTCCGAAATAAATATAAAGCATTCTGAAGTTATCGCGTATACAAATTTACTCTCTGATAGTACTGCTTCAGCATTTCTAATTAACAATTCCTTGCTTTATTTGGATAATTCATATTTTGATTACAACGACCCCTCTGATTCAAAAGATATTTATCTACTCGAAATATCTTTCAGTGGACAAGCTAAAATTAATAATTCTGAAGTAACAAAAATTGGAATGGGCAAAAAAGCATATCTAGAAGCAAATGTTCTTAAAACTTCGAGTCTTGCAACTACAAACAACTCTACAACAATTATTGAAAAGTTAAATTTAAATAATAAATTTAATGAAGAGATGTATTTTAGATTCCATTACTCTAATGGAAAAATTGAAGAAGTAATTTCGAATTTAAGTACTACAAATCTTTATTTATTAAACTCTAGGGTTACGATTAACAAATATAATATTCCAAATGATTTCAATGTATTTCTTCAAGATAAAAATTCTTCAATAAATTCAAATAAAGAAATACATATTAAAAAACTATTTAATGATGAAGAACCAACAAAAAAAACTAAAAGCGAGGATCAAGAAATTAAAAAAGTAATAGAAAAAAAATCACCCCAAAAAGTAAGTATTCCTGATCCAATGAACCAATTAAATGATTTAATTGGTTTGTCAAACGCAAAAAAACAAGCGAAAGACTTTATCAATGTTCATGTTGTAAATGAAGTTAAAAAGAAAAAAGGAATTAAAGTTGGAGATAATTCTTTACATTCTATTTACAAAGGAAATCCAGGAACTGGTAAAACAACCGTTGCTAGACTAATAGCAAAAATTTTATACCAAAAGAACGTAATAAAAAAAGATTTGCTTGTAGAGGTCACAAGGCAAGATTTAGTTGCTGGTTTTATTGGGCAAACAGCCATCAAAACCGAAAAAGTTTTGAAATCCGCATTAGGCGGCGTTTTATTTATCGATGAAGCATATACACTGTATAGCAAATCAGAAAATGACTACGGTGTGGAAGCTATTGAAACCATTTTAAAATTTATGGAGGATAATAGAGGGAACATTATGATAATATTCGCTGGTTATCCTAAAGAAATGGATGAACTAATGAGTATAAATCCCGGGTTAGAATCTAGAATAAAAAATGAAATTATATTTGATGACTATACTATTTATGAATTATGTTTAATTGGTAAAAAATTACTGAATGAATATGATTTTAATGAAAAAGTTTATGAGGATAAACTTAAATCCGTATTTAAAACACAAAAGATCAACAGTAATGCAAGATTTGTAAGAAATTTTAATGATGAAATTATAAAGAATCAGTCTAATAGATTATTTGATGAAGATTTAATTGAAACTGAGTTTAATATCATCAGAAATGTTGATATAACGAGTATATAAAAAGAGATGGGAGCAACCACAAATATGATTTGCTCCCATCTCTTTTTACACTATTCACTTGCCAATTGTTCTGATATTTTCTGACGATATTTTTTCATAATAATTGGATGGATAATAATTGAAACCCAAAATATTGGATGAAGTACCCATGCTAAAATAAACTTAATAACAACAACTATTATAAAACTGAAAAAAGCTCCTTTAATATATGTTTCAAAAGATTCACGAAAACGCACTCTATCCCCCTCAGTTTTAAACTTTAAAGTACGATTTGTCTGGCGATGAGTATCAAATGACATTTTAGCAAGAGTTCCAAAGTCTTTTCTAAATATAACACTTTTCGCAAAAAAGAAACGTATTAGTCTATTTTCTTTTGTATCTAATATATACGAACTTAACCAAGCATAAGTATAACTACCAAGTAAAAATATTACTATATTCCATAGCCAGTCAAGCCAACTTGTTATATCGTTTTGTGCCATAAATATAAATTTGACTATATATACAAGTGTATAAGGAGTATAGAAAAAAAATAGTGGCATTTTTGGTGTAGAAAAATAATTTCTTATCATTTAATCAATCCCTTGTTTTTATTAAAAATTAAAGTTATAAGTAATCTTAATCATTTTTCTCTTTGACATATTTAGTGTTTGGCTTGTCATTTTTGACCGATTCTACTTTATCTCCAACTTTAGTAACTAACTTATCTCCAGAACTTTCAGTACTATCCATATAAGCAAAATTTGTGTCGTATATTTTTTTAACTCCTCCTCCACTATATGATTCATAACTATCATGAACTGGCGTATAATTTCCACTTAATAAATCTAATACATCTTGTTTGCTACGTGCACCAGTACTTTGGAAAAAATTAAATGAGCTATAACCAAATGTGCCAATATTAAATTCTTCTTTTGTAGTTTCATTTCCTGAACCATCTGATGTTACTCTGATATTCAATTTATAAGGCTTAGTTGTTTTTTCAAATATATCATCTGCTTCTTTTTGAGCCTCTTTAACATATTTCATACTCTTATCGTAATCATTTTGAGAGAACTCAGTAGTATCACCGTCTATAGTATGTTTTCCAATTCTTTCCTTTTTAGTTACAAACTTATAATCTTCAGTTATAGCATCACTGTCAGAAACATTTTCTCCTTTTAAATATTTAGATAAAGCCAGAGAATATATTCCTTGATTATTAATAGTTCTTTTATGTCCCTTCTCAGCTGCTTTTTCTATTTCTTTATCAGACATTTTACTAATCTTACCTAGAGTAATATCATTCATTGTTCCATCATCAAATAAAGGCGTATTATTTAAATTATATGTAGTAATTTCCCCATTATGAGATTTTATAATTGTTTGGACTAAATTATCTTTACCAATAGAATCCTCTGACCCACTTACTACAAAAAACCATTTTGTACGACTATTCATCATTTCTCCAAATGATACTTCTTTCTTATTACTCATGCGATCTGCTTTATTTCCACAAGCAGCTAAAATAAAAAGCATAGTCACACAAATTATAAATATTTTTTTCATTTAATTACCTCACATTAATTTTTTTATTTACTATATAAATATATAAATTTAGAGTGACATAATATGACCGTTTATAACCTATTTATAAAATTAATTTAAAAAATTCATAAATTAGAAGTAATCAGATGATCATATCTCGAAATAATTAACATATTTTTTATTTTCAATTTAAGGATCATTTAATAAATTTTATTTAATTATTGAGTTATCCATATAACATGGTAGCTTTTGTAATATGAAGACAACCATTTGAATGATGTATTAATACCACTTCTGATTTGAATAAACAAATCTAATTCGTTATTATTTTAAGTGAGAATGATTATCAATTAAAGGAGTGAAACTTATGGAAACCGTTTATTTAGCTGGAGGTTGTTTATACGGTGTAGAGGCATATATTCGCACACTGCCTGGCGTTATCAATACGACTAGTGGAAGAGCAAACGGCATTACGAATACTTTAGACGGAGAATACGATGGTTACGTAGAAGCTGTTAAAACAGAATTTGATCCTGACAAAGTATCAGTTACTGACTTAATGGGTTATCTATTCGAAATCATAGATCCTTACAGCGTTCATCAACAAGGTCAAGATATTGGTTTAAAATATAGAACTGGTTTATATAGTGAATATCCTAAACACCTTAAAGAAGCACAAGCCTTTATTGATGCGATTGAAGATCATCATCTTATAGCGACCGAAGTCTTACCGCTCACTAATTACGTTAAAAGTGCTGAAATGCATCAAAATCGATTAGAACGCTACCCTGACGATTACTGTCACCTACCTAAAAGGTTAGTATATATGTTGAGTTGTCAATTT